>WREK01000041.1 GCA_009779355.1 Betaproteobacteria bacterium
GCGGGTTTCAAACACGTCCATGTCCGTTCGTCGGCTTGCAGACCATGTGTCAGGCTATGTTTTGGGCGGGTTTGAAACCCGCACCTGCGATGCCAGAACGCTCAGGAATTGTTCAGCGCGTCCATAAGAAATTACAAAATAACAAGCAAGTCGTGAAAAATTTCATGGAGTCTATTGTTTTGATCCTACCACAGACTCACAATCAGACATAGTAGATAATTTTGCCCCGACTTTTGAACATGAACAGATGCCATATTGTTGAGGCGATAGTGTGCAAAAGTGCAGCACTTGAAACAGGGAGAGCAACGTAATGAGTGAGCTTGTCATTTGCAACATGCGATTTTGATGAAGGCTTCATGGATCACAGCCAAGCGCTCGAACCGTACCCGCAGGCGCCGGTAATTGTGGAGCCAGCCAATTGTGCGCTCAACAACCCAGCGGGACTTGCACAGCAGGTGCCCACGCTTGCCGCCAATGGGTGTGATCGCCTCGACCAGGGCGCTGATAATTTTTTATTGTCATGCAAGACATCTGGGCGGCTGTCTTTTGGCGTGGAAAAACAAATCAAGCGTTGCCCGCAACATTTCCCATGACTTCGAGAACCTCTTTGAACGACGGTTGAAACGCGCCAAGTTGTCCTGCATCGAACTGTTAAACGATTCGATCAGGTGGATCTGTGCTTTGGTCACCCTATGAGGCTCCGGTGGCAGAGCCTTTGGCGGGCGACATCTCCCTCAAGTGGGAGGCTTGATTTGCGATGCTTCGCATCGAAATATGCAACCGCCGGTTGGTATCGGTTTATCACTTACCCACACAACTGTTCTTCATCTTTGCTGAGCTTTGTCAGCAGTCTGGGATGGGGTACAAACCCCTTCCAAAAGTTTGTTAAACCGGCCTGAAAGGCGGTTTTGAATAGTTGTTGCCTTGTTTGAGATTACGTCAAAAGGCTAGCTTTCGGATTGCCTGCGATAAACGACCTCGCGTTTTCCATGTCCCCTCGTGTCATCCGGAGATCCCCCCTCCTCCGTGCATATTGTCCCTGACTCCCCAGGAAACACGTGTCCGTTTAGCGTTCGGCACAAACCAGTACCGGTGCCGCCAGCAAGGATTATGAGCACTACAAAAAAAACCACATAAAAGTAAATGATCTGCATCAAAATCATGATTTGTATCATTTTTCCAACGGTTTTGTTGCGTAAATACAGTGCAGCTGTCAATCGTAGTTTTCCGCCCGCTATACTACATACAATGCATAGTGTAAGTGATATTTTTCACACTTTATGGACACAATGCATCAGAAGTTACTAACATCACTTTTGTGTGATATGCCGATGGTGACACGATGCTGTTTTTTTGCGTACCCTTGTCGCTCATACATATAACCCATTGATGTTAAAATGTTTTATGTTTTTCTTAGCTGAAATGGGTCATGATGGGTATCAGGTATCAACTGCGGGTAGCCTCAAAAAATATAGTGGTTAACCGCATGTCGTTAATTATTCCTGTATAGTATGTGAGAGTTGTACTATACTTTGAATCACTCGGAAATCCACGTGGAAACCGAGAGGCTGCAACCTCAACGAACGAGAGCATTTTTCCCGTAACCCTGTAAAGGATGATGACATGAAAGCTACAGAACAACCATTTGATGTACGTGAAATCCGCCGCAAGCTCGGTCTCAACCAGTCTCAGTTCTGGTCGAAGATCGGCGTCACCCAAAGCGGTGGTTCGCGTTATGAAAGCGGACGCAATATCCCACGCCCTGTTCAAGCCCTCCTGCGCCTGGTACATATCGAGCAGATCGATATCACCAAGGTTAAAAAGGAAGACTTCGACGTCGCGGAGTATCTTAAGGCCACCAACCCCGAAATGTACAAAAACCTGAAGAAGGAGGCTCGTGCTTCAAACTCGAAAAAGAAAAAGGCTGCCTGACTTCTGAAACGCCGCAGCAGCGGGAAAATTGGAATGACTTGGAATGACGGAACGACTGGCTAATGTCAGGATACGGGAAACGTGCCCTGGTCTGTCTTTGAGTGAGGGTCTTCCCTCCTTCGGGCTCTGATTAAGGGCTAACGTGGATCGTTAGCCCTTTTTCTTTCACCCTCATAGCAATCCTGTCGAATTCTTCCGCTGGCAAGGGACTGATACGCGCAGCAGTAAGCTGTTGTGAGGGGCGGGCAATGCCGTAAAGCAATACGCCCCGGATTGCCGTGCCTGCCTTCATCAGCACACGGAGCCAAGCATTGAGTTCGGCTTCAGTCGATGGCAGGCCATCCCAACGAAAAACGCAAGTTTGTACCCAGGTCGGACACAAGGCCGCGCATGTCGCCAAATTGCGGGCAATCGTCCCCGGAGACAATCTGACTCCGTTGATCCGTTCAATGGCGTCTGTTCTGCCTGCGTCAACCTTGAACCAGACCTCGCCGCCCGCCTGCCCCAACCGACGGATACCTTCCCGCACCCGTGCCTGACCGAGCAGACTTCCATTGGTAATCAAACGCAGGCTTACCGACGAATCAAGGTTGAATTCGGCATGCAACCGAGTCGCCAGTGCCACGGCATCCGCAAACTCCTTCGCACTGGTCGGTTCACCATTGCCCGAAAAAGCAATATCCCGTAAGACCCTCGCCCCTTCGGGCGCGTTATGGAGCAACCAATCGCCCCGGCACACGACCGCAAGAAAAGCGCGCAATTCGGATTCGAGCCTTGCAAGGTCGATTTTCGGCGCTTTGCCCCGTATCAGGCCAGGCACCTGGCAATAGGCGCATTGCCAATTGCAGGCATTGTTCGGATTGAGGTTGATGCCTGCCGATACTCCACCCGCACGCCGGGAGAGTACTGGATAAACATACGTGAACCCATCCAGGGCACGATTGTGGTCAAAGACGGTCAGCATTTCCCGCCCATCTTGCCATATTTCAACCAACCGTCCCGCAATGCCACCTTGCCAGGCTTGGTTTCCAGGCGCAACTGAACCGTATCCAGCAGCGCGGGGGCCAGTTCAAGTTCGAAGCGCATCAACTCGTCACGCCTGAAGGCATGGATTTCAACCCGGTCACCAGCGCGGCGGCGTTCCAGCACTTTCGGCAAGCTGTTGCTATCGACCCGTAAGCCATCGACAGCTATCAGCGTATCCCCTGCCGATAATCCCGCCCTTTGTGCAGGGCCGCCATCATAGGCCGTCGCTATACGCGCCGCTTTGCCTTCACCCAACTTAACACCGATTGACGGTGTGCCGACCTTGATCCGACAGCGTATGCCGAAAGCCTTGAGCCACTTCGCCAACGGCAAGTCGTCCGTCCCCTCCACTGCCTTATGTAACCAGCGTGCGATCTTGCTGCCTCCGATTTCCGCGACCATATTGAAAACGCCTTCCTCGGGCACACCTACGCCGGTCAGGCCATAGCGCTGCCACAACGCACGCATTACCTCATCGAGACTGCGGCCGCCCGCGCTCTCCAGGCGCAACCGGCAATCCAGCGCAAGCGCGATCAAGGCCCCCTTGGCGTAATAGCTGACGATGGCATTGGGTGAATTTTCATCCTGCCGGTAGTAATGCGTCCAGGCATCAAATGAAGATTGCCCTACGCTTTGGCGGGCCCGTCCCGGCGTTTTCAGCACCGAAGAGATGTTTTTCTCCAGCAAACTCAAATAATCGCCGACACCGATGACCCCTGAGCGTACCAGGGCAAGATTGTCATAATATGAAGTAATACCCTCGAAAGCCCACAACAGCCGGGTATGGTTCTCGCGCGAGAGATCATAAGGTTCAAACGCCGCTGGCCTGATCCGTTTGACGTTCCAGAGATGGAAATACTCGTGGCTACACAGGCCGAGGCAGGCCATATAACCATCGGAAACCTTCTTCATGCCGGGATACGGCAGGTTGTCCCGGCGGATAATGAGCGCCGTCGAAGCACGGTGTTCAAGGCCACCGTAACCTTCGTTCACAGCCCGCATGAGGAACAGGTAATGCCCCATCGGCGCGGGCGCACCGAAAAAGTCGACCTGCCACTGGCAGACACGGGCCAGATCTTTTTTGAGCCTCGACATGTCGCAATCGTGCCGCCCGCTGAGGACGATGCTGTGCCGCGCCCCACCCGCGTTGAAATGATCGAGCGTAAACACGCCCATTTCCACCGGGTGATCGATCAACTCGAAATAATCGGCAGCACGGTAAAGGCCAAACCCCCAAGGCTGTGCTGCGCTCGGTTCGCCTTGCGCGCACGGCAGCGCAGTCGCCACCCGCCAATCCTGCCCGCACACGGGCTGAATGTCGACCAGGCAGGGCCGATTGAGATGCCCTTCCACCGCAAGAAAAACGCTCGTGCCGTTGAAAAAACTGTGCGTCTGGTCGAGATGCGCGGCGCGTACCGACAAATCCCAGGCATAAACCTCATAGACGAGCGTCAGTGCCTCATTCTCCGGCACGCACGCCGCCCGCCAAGTGTGTTTGTCGAGTTTGTCGAGCGCAATCGACCGACCGCCCGCCTCGGCCCTGATACTCACGATATGGCGCGCGAACTCGCGGATCATGTAACTGCCGGGAATCCAGGTCGGCAAAAAAAACCGCTGCCCGTTCGGATCGGGCATAGATACCGTGCAGCGAACCTCGAACAGGTGCGCCTCGGGACGTGAAGGACGGATGGCGTAGCGAATGGGAAGAGTCATGCGGTTAATATACAACAAATTCATATAAATATAATCGTTTTTGATTTTGTCAGGTTTTTTTATAACTTTCGATTAACTTGGATATCCCCCACACCGCACAGGTGGATGGGAAGAGCGTAGCGAAATTCATTATTTACCACAAATCAAGATTACGATAGATTTCGCTTGCTCTCTATCACCCTACGCTTGCTATTTGATTGCCGGGTTAATATTTCCGTCTTTGTATTCACCGCATTAAAACCAAATTCATCATAAAATGCTTTAAGAATAGAACAAACAATATTGCTGGACGGATATTTGATCAAAAATGCGTCCTACAGCATCAACAAAGCTGATAACTACATCACAATTTTTTTGAATTATGGGTTGGGGTGCGCGAAGCAAACCCCAACGTGCAGGGGCAAGGGAATGGCGGCCATACGTTTCATGCTACGCCTGAATAATGCCGCCCGTTCGCCTACGCGGCCTTGCCATACACCAACATCAGCGCGTAACCCTGGTCGCCTGCGCGTCTCCAATCAGCCTTACCCGTTCGCCAGGCTCAAAGTTTTCACCTCCGTCCGCCTGCACGATCGCCAGGTATCCACCAGCTCCCTCAAGCCTGACGGTGATTTCCACTCCCTGTTTGCTGGTAGCAGCTTCCTCCAGGGCTGCACCGCCCAAGCTGCCTGCCACAAAGCCAATTACGGTTCCGACCAACGAAGAAGTAGTGCCACTGCCGCCGAAAGAATTGCCGATCGCGCCACCTGCAACACCGCCTGCCATTGAGCCAAGGGGAGTCCTGGTACCCTCCATCTTTACTGGGCGCACACTATCGACGATAGCAAACCGGACCGTCATGACCCTGCGTGCTTCAACGCGCGAATAGTCGTTCCCGCCGAGATCGGAAACGCATCCGCCAATGGGAAGCGACAGAACGGACAACAATGCAATTGCCAGAATTGGACGTTTGTCCATGTGAAATCTCCATGAGTACGTAGTTCAGGGTAACGAGGCATTTTTGACCGGAGCCGTCGCGCAGGTTCCATGTAGCCCTGGCTCACTGATCAATGCACGCACGCCACCGGTACTTATATATTACAACCGGTTTGGAGAATGATGAAAGTATTAACAGCCATCTTTCTAGTCAAAATTAACAATTAAGGAACCTCTGCATAACCCCAACACTGGATTGCTTCGCTTCGCTTGCAATGACGGTATTGGTTGAATCCATTGACTTTCCTGCTCAGTCATTGCGAGGATCAAAGCGACGAAACAATCCAAAAAAAGGGTTGTGCAGAGTTTCCTTAACGGGCAATGCAGATTAAACGCAATCTTCGCCATCTATGGCGAGGTGAGCGAACTATTCAGAACCGGCCTTGAAGTTTGAAGCCACTCCGTGCCATATCGGGGGATACCCGTAATGAAAGGCGACAGGATGCTTCAAGAGCACGTCTCCAGATACGGAAATGTCTTAGGTTTGGACATTTTCTGTTCTTCGTCGCTAAAATCACTTTTTTTCACACAGCGGCAATTAGCCCCTTTGCCGTCCCGTCACAACCCACAAGGAGAAACCCATGCCCATCAAGGTTGCCATCAACGGCTTTGGCCGCATCGGCCGTTGTACTTTCCGTGCCATTTACGAGCAGGGGTTGCAGGACGAACTCGATGTGGTAGCCATCAACGACCCCGGCGACTTCGCCGCCCATGTCCACCTGCTGAAATATGACACCACGCACGGGCGCTTCAACGCAACAGTCGAAACCGAAGGCGATAGCACGTTGATCGTCAACGGCAAGAAAATCGCTTTCCATTTCACCAAAGCCCCCAGGGACATCGACTGGGGGCAATACGGCGTGGAGGTGCTGCTGGAATGCAGCGGTATTTACACGAGCAAGGAAAAGGCTCAAGCCATGCTGGCACAGGGCGCGAAAAAAGTGCTCATCTCCGCACCGGGCGGCAATGATGTGGACGCCACGATAGTTTATGGCGTCAATGAAGGCGTGCTCACGTCCTCGATGACGGTCGTCTCCAACGCTTCCTGCACCACCAATTGCCTCGCGCCGATCGCCAAAGTGCTTTCCGAGTCCGTCGGCATCCGGCAGGGGTTGATGACGACCGTGCATGCCTATACGAACGATCAGGTATCGGTCGATGCGCTTCACTCGGATTTGCGCCGGGCACGTGCCGCAGCGGCCAACATCATCCCGACCAAGAGCGGCGCAGCCCAGGCGGTAGAACTGGTACTGCCGCAACTGAAGGGGAAATTCGACGGTTTCGCGCTTCGGGTTCCAACACTGAACGTCTCGCTCGTCGATCTGACTTTCACCCCGGAGCACGCCACGACGAAAGAAGAAATCAACGCGCTCATGACCACCGCCGCCAACGGCCCGTTAAAGGGCATCCTTGCGGTCAACAACGCCCCACTGGTGTCGTCCGACTTTAACCACACTTCGGCATCTTCTACGTTCGATGCCACGCAAACGCGCATATTGACCGGTTCGAACGGGGAAATACTGGTCAAGGTATTGTCCTGGTACGACAACGAATGGGGCTATTCCTGCCGGATGCTGGACACGGCGCGGGCATGGATGCGCGCTAAATGAAATGGGCGGACGCGGGCACTGCCCGCTGCCCAGGATCTTTTTCTGAAGGCTTCGTCCACAAAAAAGCCGGCGCGACCGCATCGAGCCTTGCCGGAAAACCGCCTCGCCATTAGACTCAGCAGATTCAATCAATCGTACACAGTCGCATTCATGTCACCTCCAGCCCCCACCCGGTCGGTCGAATTCCACAACATGAATGTGGGTACGGTTCTTGTTTTACTAAGCCAGACTAATCCTGCCGGACTGGCCGATGAGATGCACAAGATGCTCGGTGGGCGGCCTGATACTTTCAACCACGAACCAGCCATCCTCGATTTTTCAGTGCTTGATGCGGTCGAAAACATCGACTGGAACGGGCTGCTGTCGCTACTGCGGCGTTACCAGCTGCAACCAATGGGAGTGCGTGGCCTGACTGAGGCACACCTTGCGGGGGCACGGCGCGCTGGCTTGGCGATACTCGACGATGCGCTGGCAACAACGGGGGGAAAACCCCAGGAACAGCCAGCGGCAACGCCCGCCAAAAGCGAAGAAACTTTGGCCCCTGCCACAGCTTCCAGCCCGTCAGCCAGCACCCTGTACATTGATCGGTTTGTGCGCTCAGGCCAACAAATCTACGCACAGGGGGGCGACCTCGTGTTGCTCGCTGGCATTAGCCCCGGCTCGGAAGTCATCGCCGACGGCAACATTCATTGCTTCGGCCCCCTGGCAGGCCGGGCGCTTGCCGGTGCGCGTGGCGATGCCAACGCGCGTATCATTGCGACTTGTTTTGGTCCGGAGTTAGTCGCGGTCGCAGGCATCTACCGCACTTTTGAGCGTGGTGTTCCTGAGGGCATCGCGGGCCGTGCGGTTGTTGTGCGCATGAAATCTTCAGCCAAAAATCAATCTATTGTTATCGAACCGCTTCAGATCAACTGAAAACCGTCCAACTACTCAAGGGGAAAAAGTGAGAGTAATCGTCGTTACTTCCGGCAAAGGCGGAGTAGGCAAGACCACCACCAGTGCAGCATTTGCTTCAGGGTTGGCCTTGCGCGGTTTCAAGACAGCGGTTGTCGACTTCGATGTCGGCCTGCGCAATCTCGACCTTATCATGGGGTGCGAGCGGCGTGTAGTCTATGACCTTATTAACGTCATCCACGGCGAGGCCAAGCTTCATCAGGCACTCATCAAGGACAAACACTGCGACAACGATAACCTTTTTATCCTTCCCGCCTCTCAGACGCGTGACAAGGCGGCCCTTACCGAAGAAGGCATCGAGATCATCTTCAAGGAACTCGACAGCATGGGCTTCGATTACGCGGTCTGCGACTCGCCCGCCGGAATTGAACACGGTGCGGTCATGGCTCTCACTTTTGCCGACGAGGCTATCATCACTACCAACCCAGAAGTCTCTTCGGTACGCGATTCCGACCGTATCCTTGGCATCCTGCAATCGAAGTCCCGGCGCGCGCGCGAAGGCAACGAGCCTGTCAAGGAACACCTGCTGCTCACCCGCTACGCTCCCAAGCGCGTCGAAAACGGTGAAATGCTGTCGTACAAAGACGTACAAGAGCTTCTGCGCATTCCGCTACTTGGGGTCGTCCCTGAATCTGAATCCGTGCTCCATGCCTCCAACCAAGGCATTCCTGCCATCCACCTCTCAGGTTCGGATGTAGCGGAATCCTACAGTGATGTCGTTTCCCGCTTCCTTGGAGAACAGCGCCCGTTGCGTTTCGTTAACTTCGAGAGACCTGGTTTCTTCAAGCGTCTGTTCGGAGGCAAGTAACATGTCATTTCTTGCTCGTCTTTTCTTCGGCGAAAGAAAGAAAACGGCTGCCATTGCTAAGAACCGGCTGGCGATCCTGATCGCGCACGAACGTGCGCCAAATGCCGGACGGACGGATTACATCCCAGCCATGAAGGATGAACTGCTCAAGGTCATTTCGAAATATGTCAAAGTAGACATGGATGCTATCAACATTCAGTTCAGCAGGCAAGATAACTATGAAGTGATGGAGGTAAACGTCGTCCTGCCCGAAGATGCGGAACCCCGCCCCTTGCAGGCCACCCCGCCACCCCGTACTTTCAGTACCCGGCGTCCGCATAAAAAATGATTTTCCTTCTCCCGCTTGTGGGGGGGGTCAGGTCGAGTCGGTGTTTTTTGCCAACCCGGTCGTGGCGCGGTAGAAGTAGTAGCCCATCGACCAGAGCGTAAGGGCAGCCGCAACATAAATCAGGATGCTGCCCACGACATACATGCTCACACCCAGTAGAGGAGCATAGAACAACAACATTGGAATGGCTGTCATTTGCGCCGTCGTCTTGAGTTTGCCGATATAGGTCACAGCCACGCTCGCGGATTGCCCCTCCCGCGCCATCCATTCACGCAGTGCCGAGATCGTGATTTCGCGTCCGATGATGATGATGGACACCAGTATATCTACGCGGTCAAGCTGAACCAGCATGATGAGTGAAGCGGCCACCATCAATTTGTCCGCAACCGGATCAAGGAACGCACCGAAAGCCGAAGTCTGTTTCAGAACGCGGGCCAGATAGCCGTCCAACCAGTCGGTAATGGCAGCGGCAGTGAAGAAGACGGCGGCGAACAGGTTTTTTTGCGCCATATTCGCCCAGGCGTCCGGCAAATAGAAAACGCCGATGAATACCGGTATCAGGGCGATACGCCCCCAGGTCAATATGTTAGGAATGTTGATGTGCATACCAGAACGCGGTGGCCTCGCCCTTGCTTTGACGGTTCAATGCAGCGCGGAGTATATCTGTTCCGCCAGTTTACGGTTGACTCCTTCAACACGACACAAATCTTCGATTGCGGCGGCACGTACTCCATCCAGCCCGCCAAAGGCGGAAAGAAGCGCCCGACGGCGTGCGGGACCGACGCCAGGAATATTTTCCAGCTTCGAGCCGAGCCTGACCTTAGCACGTCGGGCGCGATGACCGGTAATGGCAAAACGGTGCGCCTCATCACGGATTTCGATCACCAGATGCAGCGCCGGGGATTGCCCGCCGAGCGCCATGCTTTCGCGCCCATCCGGGAAAATCAGTGTCTCCAGCCCAGGTTTACGCCCCTCTCCTTTGGCAACGCCTACGATGATGACCGCATCCAGCCCAAGTTCGGACAGGACGGCCAGCGCCGCGCTCACCTGCCCATGCCCGCCATCGATGAGGATGAGATCGGGACAAACACCCTCCCTTTCCGCAACCCGGCCATAGCGCCGTTCGAGCGCCTGACGCATGGCGGCAAAATCGTCGCCGGGCGTGATGCCGTCGATGTTGTAGCGCCGGTATTCGCTATGCTTCATCGCGCCGCCCACGCACACCACGCAGGAAGCCACAGTGGCTTCACCCATCGTATGGCTGATGTCGAAACACTCGATGCGCGCCGGGGCCTCGGGCAAATCGAGCACCTCGCGCAAGGCATGCAGCCGTTCCCCGGCGCGGCTCGCATCACGTAGCCGCGTTTCGATGGCCAACCTGGCATTTTTCTCCGCCATCTCCATCCAGGCTTTTTCGGCAGCATGCCGCGGTCGGGCCAGGAGAGGCGGGTGTTCGGAGATTTCGGAAAGCGCTTCGCGCACTGGGACATGATCGAGCGCAACCAGCAAGCGCGCCGGCAGCGGATGCACAGCGTAATGTTGTTCGACAAAAGCCGCCAATCCGTCGCCCGCATCCAGCACCGCCGTGCCGCTGGGGAACTGGGGTCGATCCCCGAGATGACGGCCACCGCGCACCATTGCAATGTTGACGCAGACCAACCCGCCTGCCGCCACGGATGCAATGATGTCGACGTCCTCATCCTTGCGGCAGTCCGCAAATTGGCGATGCAACACCGTCTGCAACACCCTGATCCGGTCACGGCAGGCCGCCGCTTCCTCGAAGGCCAATCGCTCTGCGGCAGCCTGCATGCGTTCGGCCAAATCGGCGATGACTTCGCTGGCCTGACCATCGAGAAAACGGCTTGCCAGACGCACATCGGCGGCATAGGCATCACGGTCGACCTCCGCCACACAGGGCGCGCTGCAACGTTTGATCTGCGCCAGCAGGCAAGGCCGCGAGCGGTTCTGGAAAACGCTGTTCTCGCACGTGCGCAGCCGGAAAGTCTTTTGCAGCAGTTGAATGCTCTCGCGCACCGCATGGGCGCTGGGAAACGGGCCGAAATAGCGCGCCCCCTTGGCGAAAGCCCCGCGATGGAATGCAAGGCGGGGGAATTCGTCCCCAGACAGTTCGACGAAGGGATAGCTCTTGTCGTCCCGGAACAGGATGTTGTAGCGCGGGGAAAGGCTCTTGATAAGATTGTTTTCCAGAATCAGCGCCTCGGCTTCCGAGCGTGTCGGGGTGATGTCCACGCGCGCGATTCTCTCCACCATCATGGCGATGCGCGGGCTGGGCTGCCTGTTCCGGAAATAGCTCGACACCCGGCGTTTAAGATTTTTGGCCTTGCCGACGTAGAGTACATGTTCGTCACTATCGATCATGCGATAGACGCCCGGCGCGTCCGGCACGGTGCGCAAGAAAGCACGCGCGTCGAACGGCGTAGCCGCAGCAGGCAGTACCTGGTCACCCATCTGGCCGTGCGTTGCCAATGACCGCCGCAGCCATGTCCGAATGATCGGCACGCTCCGTGGGTAAGATGGCCAATACCTTTTTGCGCGCCTGGACATAGGGTGGATGCTGTGCGAGCGCAAGAGGATCGGCCAGCCATGGATGCGGTGCAGGCCTGTTCAGAGCGTTTAAGCGTGCGCGGGTGGCGCTATCGACTTCAGGCGTCCCGCGCGATAGAAGTTGGGCAACGAGATCGGGACGATTGCACACCAGCCACATGTCGCAGCCCGCCCGCGCCGCAGCCGCCACCCGATCCACGACGTCCTTGGCTACAAGCGTAGCGCCTGCCATATTGAGATCGTCGGTGAAGATGAGCCCCTCAAAACAGAGCCGCCCGCGCAGCACTTCTTTCAGCCAGAAAGGCGAAAAACCCGCCGGTCCGGCCTCCCCTGGTTCGGCTCGTGGATAAATGACATGCGCGGGCATCACCCCCGCCAACCGTTGCAGCAGCCCTTGCCGGTATGGGGCGATATCTTCGTCCCAGATCGAGTCGAATGTGCGCTCGTCGACCGGGATGTCGTGGTGCGAATCGGCCTCGACACAACCATGCCCCGGAAAATGCTTGCCCACCGCACCCATGCCCACATCGGCCATGCTCTCTATAAGAGACAGTGCCAGAGAGGCCACCACTGTCGGGTCGCGGTGAAACGCGCGGCTGCCGATTGCGCGGCTACGTCCGTAATCGAGGTCGAGTACCGGCGTAAAACTCAGGTCGATGCCATGTGCGGCGAGTTCGGCAGCCAACACGAACCCCGTTGCACGGGCGGCCTCCAGCGCCCTGCCCTGATCATGCGCCCACAACTCCCCGAGTGTGCGCATCGCGGGCAGACGGGTAAAATCGTCCGTCCTGAAACGCTGCACCCGTCCGCCTTCGTGATCGACCGCGATGATGAGTGCAGGCGTGCGCAGGGAGCGGATCTCGCTGGTCAAGGCGCGCAACTGCGCAGAGCCGGCGTAATTGCGCGTAAACAGGATGACCCCGCCAACCCGTGGATCGCACAGGCGTTCGCGTTCTTCGTCGGTCAGGGCCAGGCCAGCGACATCGATCATCAATGCACCGCGCGGCAACGGAACAGGAAAGGCGTGTGGTTTCATGTTTCTCCCCGACGTTCAATCACTGCAAAAGCAACGGCGTAATCCTTCTCATCGGTCAGGCTGAGAAAGGCATGCAAGGCGTTTGATTTCATATGTGCGGCAAGTGCATCATCGTACGCGAAACCGGGCCTGCCTTGTCCGTCATGCTGCACGGCCAACGCGCGCAAGGTTGCAGGTGGCGATAATCCGATGCCGAGTGCCTTGCCAAACGCTTCCTTGGCGGCAAAACGCTTGGCGAGGAGCCGTGCCGGGTCACGGCTTGCCTGCCATTCCCCCCACTCGGCTTGCGCAAGGATACGCGCCGCAAACGCCTCGCCGTGGCGCTCAAGCGCCGTGCGCATCCGCGCGATCTGGACGATGTCGATCCCGACGCCAAAAATCACGCGGAAAACCCTGCCGCTTCGCGCATCAAGCGCTTCATCTCACACACCGCCGTACGCAGGCCCACGAACACGGCACGGCTGACGATGGCATGCCCGATGTGCAGTTCACGCACCCCTTCAATCGCAGCAATGGGTTGCACATTGTAGTAGTTGAGCGCGTGTCCGGCATTGAACCGCATCCCGGCTGCGCGCACTGCCTCACCTGCCGCGCACACGCGATCAAGTTCCGCACGCACCGCCGGAGAGCCGATGTCCCGCCCGTTTGCGTGAAAAGCGTGGGCGTAAGGCCCGGTATGGATTTCGCACACATGCGCACCGATGCGTGCGGCGGCATCGATCTGCGCCGGGTCGGCATCGATGAACACGCTGGTGACGATCCCGGCACCGTCCAGGCGGACAATGCACTCACGCAGCCATGTTTCCATGGCCACGATATCGATACCGCCCTCGGTGGTAATTTCCTGCCGCCCCTCTGGAACCAACATCGCCATTTCAGGCTTGATCTGACAAGCGATGCCGATCATTTCATCGGTAGCCGCCATTTCGAGGTTCAGCTTTATCTGGGTAAGTTCCCGAAGCCGCCGTACATCGTCATCGCAGATATGGCGGCGGTCTTCGCGCAAATGGACGGTAATCCCGTCCGCCCCCCCAAGGTGTGCCTCCACGGCAGCCCAGACCGGGTCAGGCTCCCAGGTACGCCGCGCCTGCCGCAAAGTGGCAACATGGTCGATATTGACGCCGAGTTCGATCAAAGTTTTGTCCCCATGAAGCGAAACCCGTAAGAATACGCGGAGATTCTAACAGGTGACAGAAGCTTTCCTTGAACACATGCTAGCAAATTTCCCCTCTCCCGCTTACGGGAGAGCCGGAGACATAGGTTGTGGTGCGCGAAGCAAACCCCAACGTTTTACCCTCTCACGTCCCTTCGGAAGGTTAGTTTGGCCGTTGTAGGGGCGAATAATTATTCGCCCCTACGGGGGGTTGGTTCGCTCGCCCACTTGTGGGATGTTCATGCGGGAGAGAGGGCAAAAGGGGCGTCATTATTCAGAATAAGTAACCCGGACAATTCATTTGCTCGCGACATCGACTCGTGTTCGAGCTTGAATAAATAAAGCTTATCCAATAGTATGGATTGTTTTACTTTCGTCGGAAAAACATCATGAAATATAGATCATTGGGAGTTTTGGTGGGTGTGCTCTTTTCTGTTTCGGCATTTGCCCAGAGCCCAAAGCCGGGGCTTTGGGAAACAACCAGCCAGATGTTTGGAGAAGACCCTGCCGAGGTGAAACAGAGGGCTAATTTATCGCCTGCCGAGCGTAAGAAAACGGAAGACTTCCTCAGCAAAAGTATGGGCACAACAGTCACAATCGTTGGGGGGCACTTGATTACAGTTGAGAAGGAGTGCGCCACGCCAGAAGAAGCCAAAACTCACGTATTCACCCCCAAAGCGCTTGCTGAAAGTAGTGCCAAGGAAATGACTAAGGAGGAAGATGGTTGCACCGTTTCTAACATTTCGCAGCAACCGGGCAATACAGCCACGGTATCCTATGCCTGCCCTGCAAGTAAAACTAAAGGGTCGATCAAAGTGACCGTCCACAACGATACTTCCTCTTCCGTGCATTGGCAGGGTGTGATCGACGGACGGAACTTCGAAGCGAAGAGTTCCAGCCGCTGGTTGAGCACGGATTGCGGCAACGTGAAGCCGGATTCCAAAAAAGACGAATAAAAAACCCTTACCCGCAGTGTTTGACATGGAGCCGACCGGGAACAGGCCCCGGCTGGCTCCACTACAAAGCGTTCCTCAACTCATTCAATATCCGCCGGGACTGCAAAGGCTGGCCGCCGAGGTAATGATGGATAAGCGCACGCAACAGGTGCCCGGCTTCATGCAGGGTCTCATGGCGGCCGAAATCGTTCGCGGCCAGGTCCAGAAGCGTCTGGCCATTGACGCGCACACCGTCCGCGGCCCCCTGCGCAACTTCTGACGCGCAGAGCCACGGGCCGCGCTCGATGATGTAGAGGTAAGGCTCACCGGGCTGGAATGGCTGCCCGCTGCCATCGGAGCCGAGCATCAGGCCGTAGCCCAATTCACGCAATAGCGCCAGTTCAAAACGGCGCAGCACACCCGGCAGGACTTCTCCCCGCCCCAGCGCGCCAATGGCCAATTCGTAGGCATCGAAGAGCGCCGGGTGCGGGTCTTCACGGGCGGTCAGTTTCAAAAGCAGCTCGTTGAGGTAATAGGCGCAAAGCAGCGCACGGCCAGTAAGCAATGCCTGTGCGCCACGCCATTCGCCACGCGTCAGGGTCTTGACTTCGCCGCCGCCTGTGAAGTCGAGCAGGAGCGGCTGAAATGCCATCAGCACGCCTCGCAGTTCCGACATGGGGCGACGCGCGCCCTTGGCAGCCAGGGCAAGACGCCCATGGTCGCGTGTGAAAACTTCAACGATCAGGCTGGTTTCGCGCCACGGAAATGCATGCAAAATCCAGGCGGGTTGCTGCGCGACGCGCTGCTTCAGGCTCACTCGTACCCCAGGCTCTTGAGCGCGTGTTCGTTGTCGGCCCAGCCGCTCCTGACTTTGACCCAGGTTTCGAGAAAGACTTTGCCGTCGAACA
>WREK01000042.1 GCA_009779355.1 Betaproteobacteria bacterium
AGGTGCGGGTTTCAAACACGTCCATGTCCGTTCGTCGGCTTGCAGGCCATGTGTCAGGCTATGTTTTGGGCGGGTTTGAAACCCGCACCTGCGATGCCAGAACGCTCAGGAATTGTTCAGCGCTTCCCTAACTGTCCCGCTGCATCGCATTCAGCAATTCGCCACATATGTTCTCCAGTGCGTTCAGCCTCTGCTGAGGTTGGCCGTCGCTGAGTTTTGGCGGCGCCAGGGGAGGCTGGTTGATATAGTTCGTGCTTTGCGCGATTTCGGCGCGCAAGGCGTCGGCCTTGGCAATGACGTCCCATTTTTCCTCGGGGGTTGAAAATGGCATGCCCTTTGCAGACATCTCCATCTCCACCAGCCTGTCGCGGTCAGCCGACGGCATGTCGTCCGTCCAGATCCCGTCGTCTTCCAGCCCTTCCTCGCGCATGTGGAGCCGATATTGGCGCAGCAGCGAGAATGCCTTGGTGCGGAACACGTTGGTTTCGGACGCACTGATGAGGTTCGTGGGGGCAATGCCGTCCGCGCCAGTGGTGGTTTCGCCTTCCGCCAGGTCCTGGTTGTCGGAAGGCGCTGATGCCGCTTGCGCAAGCATCGCCGGGGACTGAGCCATTGGCCGCGTATCGGGGGTGAGCGCCAGGTTGTCCACCGTGCGTGTCGCGTCTGTGCCCCCGCCGTCTCGCCTGGATGCTGCAGGCGGGATCTGCGCCTTGTCCGAAACGAGCCAGCCAAGCACGGCCAGTGCTGCGTCGTGCCGCCCCAGCCGAGGGTGCTCGGTGTTGATGTGGTTGTGTTCGAAACCGTTGTGCATGGAGGTGAGCACCGTGTCGGGCTTGATCACGCTATTGAGCATCGCCGTGAAGGAGCCGTCCGCAAAAGATTGTCGCAGCGCCTCTTCGGTCGCACGATTTCGCGGCAGGTCTGCCTGCTCCGGTGGCTCGATGGGCACCAGGTCGTTGATGCGCATCCGTTTCGGGACTGGGCCGCCTCCCACGTAAAACGACATGCCGTGGATGACGCGTACGCCCCCCACTTGTCCCCCTTGCTCGTACTTGCCGACCATGAAAGTAAACGCGCCATCGGACTGTGAGGCCAGATCGTCGTAATCGAGCCGTTCTCGTTTTTCGATCTGGACGCTGCCCTGTGCGCTGAAGACTTCCCGCGTGATACCCGTGTGCCGCTCGAACCCCGACATGACTGCCTGGTAGGCTTCGCCGGCAGCGCCGCTGACCCGCCGGTAGGTCTCCGACTCGCGGCCCGAACTCAAGCGACCGATTGCCCGGACGCCGGTGTTTTCCCAGGTCGCGTCGGCTTCCTCTTTTGAGGATTTCTGCATGGAGGAGAAGTCCTGCGCCGCGAAGATCATCGAGAAACCCAACGAGCGGGCCTGCGCGGGCGCGACGGCGAAGCCTGTCACCGTGTAGTAACCGTATTCGTCCAGGATGACGTAGTATGGTGTGGGCGCGTTCGTAGGCCGACTGTCGATGATCTCGCGCACGGTGCCTTCGACGCGGTTGCCCAGGCAACCTGCCATCATCTGTTTGATGGAACCGACGATGAGCTTGCCCAGCATCGCCATGGAATCCGTCGAGCGTTCGAGCGCCGGCAGGAGCGCGACGAGGATGCGCCGGTTCAGCACCACGTCGAAAAAATCAATCTCGCCGATCCTGACCCCAAAAATGTGGCCGTAGTTGAACGTGAGGTCGTTGAAGATCCTTGTGAGCTGCATCGTAATATAGCCGTGCTGCTCAAGCGTCTTGCTGTCCTGCTTTTTGATTTTTTCCTTGCTGTACCCCGGCAGGGTGAGCAGGTAGGCCCGCAGCGGCGCGACGATCATGTCGAAAAGGTCGCTGTAGCGCCCGTTATGGTTCCAGACGAGATCTTCGATAACGGCCAGTTCGAAGTGCTCAAGGTATTTTTCCGGCGACAGGTTCATGTAGCCCTTGTCGCGCAGGAACACAAGCGGGCGGGTGAGCGCGGCAATGAAAGAGATAGCCCGGCCCTTCCACATGTCCGTGTTTGTCCCACCGGAGTCCATGAGCGCCACGATTGTTTCGATGAGCATCCCGGACGACGTGTTGCCCATGATGTTCAGGGTGTTCGTCATCTTGTCGGATTGCTTCTCGACAAAATCGCGCCCGCTGGTGATGAAGTTGATGACAAAAAGGTCATCCTCGCGGCCCACCCCACGGGCGATCCGAAAAACGTCCTTCAGCAGCTTTGGGTCACCCTTGCCGTCTATGTAGATGAAACCGGTGTTTTGTGCAATCGCGTTCGCACATAGCCCTAGCAGCAATTCGGTCTTGCCTGAGCCCGTTGTCCCCAACACGAGCATATGTGCCCGCATGTCGGTGTTATCGGCCCAGATCGGTTCGCGGGTTGTTGCGTCATAGCCTAAGTAGGTGATGCCTGCACCCTTTTTTTTCCCTGGCTTCGACCCGTCGAAGGCGTTGGCAAGTTTCGGCACACGCCACGGGAAGTCGTACAGCCGGTTTTTGTTGTGCACGTAAAGGCGGATGTAGAGCATGCCCATGACGAAAGCCAGTTCGCCGACAAGCGGGACAAAGGGCGCGGCAAGGAATGCTATGAGTGGCAAGGACAACAGGATGACGACGATGCTATCCGAGGAGGCCAGGAAGTCAGATATCCGGCGACCAAACCAGCGTGTGTCCCTGCGGCGGTCTACCGCTTTGATCTCATCCTTGCGCGAGACGCCTTTGTACTGCATGGCGCTATGCGGCCCCGGGCCGCTGCGTGAAAAAGGCGCCGCCGAGTTCCTCTTCGATGATTGCGTCGGCGATGCCTTTCGTGATTTCGTCTGGCTGGTCGTCGTTCAGGAACGCCAACTGGCTGGGCGCTTTGGACGCTTTGCGCAATGCCTCGATGCGGCTGCGGGCCGAACCCGAGGGGAAATGCCGCGCAAGCGCGGCACGCGCTTGCGCGCCGGGCAGCGCAGCGTAGAGCAGCGAGCGGAGCTTGCGATCCTCGGCCGTCGTTGACAACGCCCAAAGCGTCTTTGCGCCCAGCGTGAGCGTAAAAAGTTGGCTGTACTTGCCCGAAATCGTATCGACCCGGCATAGGAAAGTGGTGCCGTGAAGGCTTGGGCCAGTCACATGGCGGTCATAGTTGGCCCGTTCGATATCGGAGATGTCTTTCAGCTTGTTGAGATCCGCCCCCGAAAAGACAAGCACCGTCGTCGCGATTTCCCGCAAACCTTCGCTGAAATCGTCCAACCTCTGCGAAGACAGGCAAATCTCTAATTTCCATTTCCGGCCTTCCCGCCCGTCGGTCAGGAACTGCCCGTCCAGGATAGGTTGCTTGCCTGTGCGGTGGTATTCGTCGGCGACCAATGACTTTTTTTCGTCAACGAGTTCGTCTGCGATACGATGAAAATGCTCCCTGTAAAGCGGTTCAATGAAATCAATCTCTTCGTGCGCGAACGCGATCTTCTTCATGAAACACTGGCGCGCGGCCATATACATGAGCGAAATGCGCTTGTGATCTGCTTCGGTACCGACGCCCTGCGCAACTTCCTGGAGATCGAGCGCGATGACACGCGCGGAGCCAATGTCGAACCGGGTCTGCTGCGAAAAGATCGGAAAATCCCCCATCGCTTCCGAAATACCAATTGTGAAGATAGTGATGACCGACATGCCGTCGATCCTGAGTTCGTCATACTCGTCCTTCAACGTCATCGCGGCGGCGCTCAGATCAGGGAGCGTTGGCACCGCATAGCGTTGAGCAATTTCAGCCTCGTACAGCCTGTCTGCCTTGAACAGCGTGTCGACTATTTCCCACCAGGTGATGATCTCGGAGGGGTGGAACCCGACTTCCTGGAGGGCACGGTCAACGGATGGGGCGGAATGTGTGTGGTACAGGATAGGGTCGGAGCCTTCCCTGTTATCCATCTTCAGTTCAAAGGCTTTGTCGATCACGCGTCCCACGAAACTGCTCATATGCTCATAGGCGTTGCCTTTGCGTTCGGGCGGCGTCACCAGCATCGTCACGAAGTTCTGCATGAACTGCCGGTCTTTTGGCAGCGGCTTGCGCTGCCCAAGCGGCGTGTCCAGGACGTTGATGCAGTATTCGCGTGAATTTTGGAGGCGTTTGTAGACGGCCAGATGGCGCATGTTCTCGGGCAGCGCATCGCGGATTACGTTGATGACGCCTTCGCTCGATATGCCGATGTCGATGATTGCCATGTAAGGCAGCTGGTTCAGGCCGGGGTTTACGCAGGACTGGAGGTTGAGGTAGTTGAGCGTCACGGATTTGCCGGAACCCGGGCGGCCTGCAATCAGGGTAATCCACGTCGTCTGTTCCTGCGAGAAGCGGGGGAAGAGCAACGCCTTGCCATCCTGGCTGCGGAAAAAGACGGAACACTGCTTCGGGTCGAAGGGGGAAGCTGGCCGCGTCAATGGCAGCATCCTTACCGCATCGTCAATTGGCGCGGGGCACGGAGTTCCGACATGCTGCGTCGTCAGCCCTACTGCGCAGGACTGAAAAGGTATCATGGGGTTGCCGTCCTTTTCGCTGACCGTCATATTGCCCCATCCTTCAAGGGCTTTTCGGAGTTGGCGCTTGCGCAAGTCCAATTCTGCGATGGACTCTGCCGTCAGGTTGCTGCTCCAGGTCATGGCGGTGAGGCGCAGTTTGACCACGCACCCTCCGTTATTCTTGTAGTCGGTGAGTGCGTTGAGCGCCCCATTGATGGCTTTGTTGTTTGTCGGCGAAAAAATGGCGAGCGACGACCCAAGCTTTCGCAGCATGAGTCCGCTCAACCCGTCCGAGGCCAGCATGAACGAGACCGACCAGGGCATCGCGCGGAACCTGCCCTGTTCCCGCGTGCTGACCATGTTCAGTGCTGCAAAAAGTTCGCCGAAGTATTTTGGATCCTGGGGCGGCACAAGCATGCTCAATGGGGCATAGACGCGGCTGCCCACGCGCACGGTAGTGGGATCCGGCAGTATTGACCCACGCCCGCCGATTTCGGCGGAGGAAGTCATGATTTGCGCAGGCAGCGGCGGATAGAGCAAATTGCTTTTGTCCGTCGGGTCGTCATTCGTTTTCCAGCGAAAGGGGATAGGCTGCCCCGGGTAGGAGGCTTGCCAGTCGTTGCCGACTTCGTCGGGGTATACGCTTTTTTTGATTGCGCGTAACGCCTCGCCGACCTCAAGTACCTCGACGCTGCAACCCAACTGCTGGGAAGAGAGTTCGGCGGCAAGTTTCGTTACGTAAGTTGCGTGTTGCTCAAGCAGCGTAGAGATGGGGGCCAGCAGGTTCTGTGCGTTCCGCGCAACCGGCCAGTCGGTTTTTGCACGGAAATCGTTTGTTTCCTTTATATGGCGTTTTATCTCAAATTCGCTCAGGAGCGAGGGGCGCGTCCAGAAGACCAGGTAACAGTCTTCCTGGTGGCAGTAGTTTACGCAGCGATCAAGCTGCTCGTCGATGAGGTCGTTAATATCAAGCCCGATGCGTTCGGCCGTGGCACGCTGTTGCTGTGCGACGATATTAAGCTCAGGGCGCACGTCCATGTCGCGCGTGAAAACGACCTGAAGCTGGTAGCCTGGCACGTTGAAAAACGCAGAAAGCGTTTCGCTGAACCGCCACACATAATTCTCGTACTCGTCCCGGCCAAGCAGGGACTTGACTCCGTTGAATCGGAGTACTGTCGCAAGCGAACCGTCCTGCGCGACGATTGTGGTTTTGTCGTTTGTCGTCTCAAGGTCGCAGAAATCCGTTACGTCTGATTTCAACAGCCTGATTATGTGCAGGAAGAGAGCCTCGAATTTGCTGCTGGCAGGTCGACCGCGCTCCTTTTTTTGGTCCATGATATTTACTCGACAACGGATGCCCAGGCATGCTCAGGCGAAATCGCCGTGCGCCCGTGCGCCCGGATGTGGTTGCCGACATCGAATACGGGCGCCCCTACGAACATGCCCCGTTTCCTGCGTAAAGCTGCTGGGCGAGCGCTGGCCATTGCGTCGGCGCCCAGTCGCGCACGTTGTTGTGCGCATAAAAGTCAAGTTGGCCGGGATGGAACGCCTCGCGCTTGGCGACAAGCCGGATTGGCGCGAGAATTTTGTCCCGTTGGGCATAAATGGCCTCGTCGCATTCGGAAAGCATCCTCGTCAGGCAGAAGGGGTCGCTTACGTCGAGT
This sequence comes from Betaproteobacteria bacterium, assembly GCA_009779355.1. Lineage (GTDB taxonomy): Bacteria > Pseudomonadota > Gammaproteobacteria > Burkholderiales > Rhodocyclaceae > WRNU01. The sequence continues at coordinate 6,158 of WREK01000042.1, forward strand.
CCTGGGAACAGCAGTTTGAGCGAGTCCGGGCCCCGCATGCAGAAAAGCCCGTACAGCCCCCGCAACTTGTCAACAACGCTGCTGTCGGCTTTGTTGGGCGTTGCCTCGACGATATGGATCACGCGTACGATGTTGTTGACCTCGACCTGGGTAAGTTCGGGGATGACAGCAAAGAAGCCGCCGTCGCGCATCGCACACATCCCGATATGATGCACTTGGTGGCACAGGGTGCATGTTGTGATCAGGTTGTCGGGGTCGTTGTTGCGGTGGTCGTTGTCGACGTGGTGGCATTCTTGATACTTCTGCGCCCGCCAGCCGCAGAAACGGCAGGTGTCATTGTCGCGGGAAAGCACTTCGGCACACACTTTAGCAAAAGCTGTGTCCGCATCGCCTGCGTGCTCATCGTCCTGCCGCCAGAGTCCGCGTTTGACGCCAAGCACGGGCTGGTTGCCTTGCCGCTTCATGTCTTCAGCAAGCCGCCGTAGGAAAGGCGGGTCGAATCCGGAACCCGGCTCCCGGCTCCTTGTCGCACTTTCCGTGTTCCTGTCAGGGCGTTCGGGCATGGCCGGCCAACGGTTAGAGGAGACCGTTGCGGATGGCCCACATAATGCCAACAATCCCGAACATGATCGGGCCGATAATCAGCCCAGTGATTGCCATACCTTTGGAATCTTGCGGGTTCGTGGAGCGCAACTTGACCAGGCTGACAACAAAAATAATGACCCCTACCAGCGCGACGATGCCCAGGAACATAGTGGTACCCATGCCAATGCTTTGATCGACGTTGCTCATGATGTCGCTCAGCTTTTTCCCTCCGGTCGGATCCTGTGTGAGGTCAGTGCGGTTCAGGCTCTGCGCCCACGCAAGGGGCGTGGCAAATGCTGCTGACGCCAGCAGGGCGATGCGGGTACAAGTGCGAAAAAGAACGTTGTTGATGCGGGCAGCGATGGATTTCATGCATTGCTCCTTTTGATGGTGGTACGTTGATAATGCTGTTTTGGGTCTGGCGCATTGCCTTTCTTTTCAAGGTTATATTTTGAAAAGCCCCCAGATATTGAAGCCGATTGTGTTATTGATTACCCATGCGACATAAACAATATTCCAGCAACCCACCCCGCCAACAAGGAAACATATCCCTTTGCCGTAACTATCCTGCGTGGTGCCTTTCGCCCTGCCGTTGAGCACAAACAAACCTTTCATGAACGCAATCAGCCCTATGACCTGCAAGATCGCGACGATGGCAAAAATAGCCAATTCGGCTCGGCGGGCATTCGTGGCGTTCGGCGCGTACGAAAACGAACTCGACGTAAGGCGCGCTGCGGTGTAATCGTTTGTAAACGTGCGCGTTGCGATGCCGAGCAATTCCAGGTCGGCAACAGCCAAAAACAGAATGGCAATGAATAATTGGACGATTGCGCCTGCAATAGAGCTATGTTGGTTGCCGGACAGGAATTTTTGCGAGTTTGCGTTGCCTGCCATCCAGAGATCAACAAGCCCCGAAGTGAACAGGAAAATCGCGATGAGCCCTGCAACCCCCTGGATAACAATGATTACGGGTTCGGCTTCACGCGCCAAGTTGATGAGAACGCCTACCAGATCCATCGCGGGGACTTTTGTATGTGGTGGTTACGGTTCAGCCGTAACAACTGTGCCCTGGACGGGCTGTTCGGCGGGGGGCTGCTGCTGCACGCTTTCGTTTTCGGTAAGCCAAGTGCGCCCGCCGATAGTCGCAAGCACTTTCGGCTGTGTGTCAGGCGCTTGTTGCTGTGAGGGTTCGAGATAACCTTGCTGGCGGCGATGGTCGTCTGGCCTGATGATCTCGACGCGGCCGCGCCTTGCCTCAAGCACGAGCAAACGGTCGTTTATCGACATGAGCGAGGTGCGTGTGTCGATCAGTTCCTGCCGCAGCACCCCGATCTCCTGCTGGAATTGGGCGAGTTGCCTTTGTTGGTTTTCTCGCTCTTGCCTGAGGGCGGCCTCGCGGGACTTCAATTCCATTTGCTCCATGCTTGTTGCTGTCGCAGCCGTTTGTTCCCATCGGGGGCGCTGCTGTTGTGGCGCAAATTTGGGCGGGGATACGAACATTTTTAAGATAGGGATCAACAAAAGCAGCCCGACGAACACGGCGCTACCAATGAAGAGATAAAGTTGCGTAGGAGGCAACCCCTTCACCCATTTCATGACCCCAGATTGGCTGGACTGTGCAGTGGCATCCATTTTTGGGCTCCGAACCTCAGAAAACGTCGTCAAGGAAATACACGCCAAAACCTTGTCCGGCAGGCGACGAATAGGTGCTTGGGCGGTTCACGTCCTTGCGGAACTCTTGGGCAAGCGTCTGCCCCAGTTCGCCAGCCGCAGAGCCGATGATCTGCCTGTCTCCAGGGGTGCCGTTGGTTGTGGCAACCATGCCAGAGGGATAAAAAACGGAAGAGCCCTGTGTCTGGAACACGCGCCCTGCGCCGCCCAGGAGCGAAGACACCGCAAGCGCCGCGTAACGTTGAATGTAGTGGTGGTCGATGTTTTCTGCGATGCCGAGCTTCGCATCCTCCTCGCGGATAGCTACCGCATTGATACGCATGGTTGGGCGGTTGTCTTGCGGCGCCAACACATTGAACTTGATCGAGATATTATTCGGAGTTTGCTGGAGTTGCCCGATCAGACGGGAGCCGTCCCATTCCCCGCCACGGATGGTTGCCATCACCTCACCCCCATCGTCCGTGTTGATTTCGGCATCGCTCTCGGCATACAGCACGTTCCCAGTCTTGATCAGAGGTTTTTTGGCAACAGCCGCCTTTGTGGCCACTGTTTGGATACCGCTATTCCCAGCCCCTGACGGATTCTCGGCTCCTGACGGATTGCCCGCGACGGGCGCGGAATAGTAAACACGGCTGCTATAGAGGCCGAGAGACTTATCCGGCAGGTAATCCGCACCAGACCCATAGGATCTTTCGATTTCGGTGACGATTTCCTTTTTTTGCTGTTGGACGTGCTGGTCGCGTGTTTCCTGCTCTTTTTTGAGTTCGGCTTCGAGTTGCTTTTCTTCCTCGGCGATGCGGGCATTTGTCGTGTCGCTGGAGGGAATGGGCCGCGTATTAACAGATTGAGTAGGTCGCACCCCGACGGGCTGCATAGAAACTACCGGCTGCTGGGGAAGGGGCACGTCAGCGTACTGCGCGTGTTGCGTAGGGATGCCCAGTCGGCTGTCTGGCTGAATATTTACGTCAAACCCTGGCTGGTAGCTCCGTCCAGCAATGTATGCATCGGATGCTTCGTCGTTGGAGACCTGTGCGCGTGCGGCAGCAATCGACTCCGACACAGGGTCGGTCGTGTGGGTGCTCTGGGGGGCGGAAGGGATGTCGACATGCGATACGGCAAACTCGTCCTCGTTGTCGTCAGAGGCGATATTCCGTATCCCGGCGGCGAATGCAACGGTAGCAACCAGAGCGCAGCCAATGAGCACGATCCGGGGCGTCCCTTTGGAAAATATCTTCAGGTTCTGTTGCCATGTTGATGCCGCACGCGGTTGCGCGGGCTGCTGCGCCGCGTCCTGTTCAAAGCTGTCGAAATTGTCATGCTGAGACATTTTTTTAACCCTCGACGAAAATAGTGTGGGCGGCTCCGTTTGCGGTGACGGTCACACTCGGGTATTTCGTTTCAAATCGATACACGGATACCCCGCTGGTTGAACGGGCACGGGCAAGATAAGCCGGATACATCGCATCCCCGGCTGTGCGCACGTACATCTTGCCTTTGTAGAGCCACGCCTCGGTGTCGGGGAATCCGGACACTTTCAGGCGCTTTGCTGCTTTTGGAGGCACACCGTCCAGGAAGTAGCCCAAATCAACGTCGATTGCCGGCATTCCAGTGATTTCGATTTTTTCGGTAGCGTCCGGGTTGCGGCCCGGCACCTTTGCGTCCACCCTCATATCAACATCGCTCTGTCCGGAAGCCAGAATGAAGATGACAGGGGTTGGCAGGCCGCGCAGGATAATAGAGATGTTGCCGTACGCCATCGGCGTGTTGGGTTCGATGGTAAGGACGTTCGTCGGTTTTTCCCTTTGTTGTGACCCGCCATCCGTAAATAACGTCCGGTTGAGTCCAACCTCTTCGATGATCCATGGGTTACCGGTTGTGTCGGAAAAGACGACGCTGGTAAGTTGGCCGCGCGCAAGCCGCAGGACTGCGGGCGAGACGCCTGGGTCGAGATTGACGGCAAGCGTCCGCGTGACCGGGTTGGGCAGGTTTACATAAGGCGTGGCTTTTGCGCTCTGCCGATCCAGGTAGATCTGTTTGAGCCGCGCTGATTGCTCGGGTGTGAACTGGCGCGCCTCGATGTCGCTCACCACGCCTTCGCGCAGGTCGTCCTGCGCTGGATAGACGACGACGGGCGGTTCGTCATTGACGGCGTACCCGAGTCCGCTTGGGGGCGGCAGCGGCAGCGGCGGCATCGTAGGCAGAGGCGGCGGAGGAGTGGTGTCGACAGGTTCATCCGGCGGTGGAGTCAACAATGATGCCGCCGGTGCCGGGTCGGGCTCGCTCGATTGGATGGAGTTGTCCGGCTGTTCAGGCAGCGCCGCAGGCGGGTTCGACATGTTCGGCTGCGCGAAGACTCCGATTGCGCCTGCAATCAATATTCCGATTACTATCGCGAAGGTCCATTCGGTAACACCCTTCAAACGAGTTTTGATTGGTTGCAGCATTTCATTCCCCTGTCTAAAGTGCGGTGGCATATGCCAGAACAATTTGCTTTACTGCTATGCCCTTTACGTTTCGTGCAGTCGGTGGGACTTCGGCGATTTTTACGGCTGCGATGTAGTTTTGTGTCCTGGCGGCCTTGTCGGTTTGCCCTGTATAGAATTCAAGGGTGATCGGGACGCGTACGATCCAAAAGTGCGTGGCGCCGTCAAACCCCGTCTCTTCGAGTTGAGGTACGCCCCTTGACGCGGCCTTGAGGATGAGGCGGCCTTTCTTTACTCTTTCAAGGTTGCCCGTCGAATCAAGCCCCTCGAAAAAACCCAGCCGCCCGTCGTCGGTCATCCACTTGTTTACCGAGGCGTTGATCTTCTCTCGCCAGTCAACAAAACTGTATGTATACAAATCAACCGTGGCGTCTTTGGCGAATTCTGTGAGAACCTCGGGCGTAACCCGAGGGTTTGCCTCTGTGCTGACCTCACATACTGCCTGGTTGTCCAGTGTCGCGATGTACGAGTATTTCGGATAAACCGCAACAACGCCAACGCTAAGGAACAGGAGCAGTACCCCCTGGACTGCGACTGCCGACCACAGCCTGCGATGTGTCGCGCGGAGATGGTCGAGTGTTTTGCGCAAGGATATGTTTTCACGTAGCGTCGAGGCGGCTTCTCCTTCGGTTGTCTGATCGCTTTCGATTATTTCACCGAGACCTGCCGGGGAGCCGTCCGGGCTCGTGAACAATTCTTCGGTGCTGCTGTCGCTGCCATTGCTGTCTTGTATGGGTTCGTTCGGGTCTTTGTGCATGGGCGGTTTGCTCTCATCTCACTGTGCCCGGTAGGTTTGTTGGGTCACGTTGTCGTAAATACATACCAAGTCGGTTCCGTCATACAGGATGGGGGCTTCCCAGGCTGTCGTGAAAAATATGGCCAATATGGCTACCGCGTTCACAACGAGCAGGGCATAAAACAGGACTTCCCCAAACGTCTGGAGACGTGCCAGCAGGCCGCAATAGTGGCGTAGCGTACGCGTGTCAATCTCGCGGTCGGGATGCCCCCATGTCGTGGAGATGCTGGACAGGATAGATGCATTCGTTTCGGTCGTCATCTGTATATTCTACAATTTTTCAGGAAAACGCAACATTTAAAAACCTGAAAATTTTGAGAGAGCCAAATTTTTTTTGCGGCACTTATTGTGTATTTTGTCATAGTTTTACTCAAATGGTGTGAGTGCGTGCGTGTAAATTTTGCTTGACATACGTTAAAAACAGCGGAATTGCGCCTTAAATGTGGAATTTAATGTACATAATGTGTGAACAATGATGACAAAAAATGTTCCAATGTGTCTCTTCCTGTTTTAATGATGTTGGCAAAATGTAAAAACATGCTGAAGGCGCGCTAAAAAGATATATGCGCATGACGTATACAGGTGACCGTAAAAAGCCCGTGTAGGATGGGTAGAGCGTAGCGAAACCCATCGCAATACTAATTTGTGGTATCGGAATAGGGGCGGCTAGTAACCTGACCGATACGGGTGGCCGTAAAAAGTAAATTTTGCTGAAATTGTTGCATAAAGTACATATAATGCTACAGTTGCAATATTGCAAAAAAAGCAAAACACGGCATTTTTTTTCGTTTTCCCCCAGAAAACAGATTGTTAGGAGTTTTAACATGACAGCCAGCTGCAGCCGGAACGCCTTGCCCTATGCCGTCGTGGTGTCGCTTGCCATCGTCGGCTGCATGATGATGCCCCAGCCCGACCCCGGGTCGCAAGCCGACAAACTCATCGCCGAGAAGGTCGCCGAAGCCTCGGAGGCCCAGGCCGAGTATTCGGCCCTGCTCGCCGAGAAGCATCAGCAGACGTTGCGTAAGCAGGCCAAGCTGGAAACGGACGTGATCGACGTGGACTGGATTGGCAGCCCCAACGAGTTCTTACAGATGATGGCGGATCGGTACGGCTACCGGTATATTGAGGCCGGTGCCCGTACAAAACTGCGCACCGTCAACGTATTCACGCGCAAGTCGCCAGCAATCGAGGTGCTGCGCGACGTGGCAACGCAAATCGGCCGCAGTGCCGATGTGCACCTTGAAATGGAAAAGAAAGTCATCCGCCTCGTTTACAAGACAAACTGAAGGAGGCTGCGCGATGACCCCATCTACCCACAGGCGCTCTGCCCTTGGCTTGGTGGCATCCGCCCTGCTGTGTATGGCCGGACTGGCCCCGGCCTCAGATCCGGCGGCGCAGTTGATGACGCTTGAGCAGGCGCAGAATCTGCATAAACACTCAAAAACCACTGATGACGATACCCAGGACGCTACGGCCCTGGCAGTCCAGCATCAGAAAAACGTTGCTGCGCAGGCGCGTATCCAGGCGTTGTTCGACACAGCATTTAATGTTGGCGTTAAAGGGGGGCTTGCCTGGCAATTGTCGGCCATCAGCAAGTCGGTCACCAAACACACCCGCGAGTTCGACACCATCTACGATTTTGGCCGCCTGATGGTTCGCGACCTGGTGGTGCCCCCCGTCATCACGGAAGCGAGGGATCTCTTCCACCAGGACGGGGACAAATCATTGCGCTTGTCCGGCGCCTATTACCAGATCGAATCGCAGGCGAAGTTCGCCAGCAACGCTCCGAACTGGCGCGAATACCTCATGTTTCCCAGCACGGACACATCGAGCGCGGGCGTGCTCCTCGCAATGAAACCGAAAAACGAAAGCGAGGAACAACTCTGGCGGGCAGCGGTCTCCGATGGCTGGCAGCAGGGCGTCGAGCAGGCAAACCTGCTGCTCCGTAACGGGCTGGATCGGCTGAACCGGGACTTCACGGGGATGCTTCGGTTCCACACGTTTGTTGCCCAAGGGAAGATTACGCTGCCTGTAATTGCCACCGAACGTATCCCGGTGACGAAACAGGGCAACACGATGGCAATAGACGAAAAGCTGCTGCGCATCACGCAACTGCCAGATTTCGACGAGAACGTGTCGAAGTGGCGCTCCGTCATCCGTCCCGCCAAGGAAACACCTGCCCAGTAAAACAGCAAAGTGCCGACAAAAAATTTTTCTCATAAACAAAACCAAGAGCCTCAGATGGATCTATGCGTGGCAAGCATTGCCGTGGCCGAACGCAAAACCGCGTACCAGGATCCCGCCAGATTCCTGGCGTGCCCAGATATCTTCAAGGCGCTAATGTTGGAGGCGCGAGAACATTCGGCGAGCGACGTGTATGTGCAGCCAGGGCACCCCATTTGTGCGCTTATCAACGGACGCATGCAGGCGCTCACGCTCCGCCCGCTAGACACCGACGAGGTGAGGAACATCCTGGAGTGGGTCACCATGCGCCCCACGGCGCTGACTGATATCATGACGCAACGCTCGGTCAACGCCCGTTACATCATCTACGACCCTGGCAAGCGCGCATCGAACGGGGCGCCCATCCAGTACGCCTACCGCGTGAATGCGGTTCCAATACAGGGGGCAGGAGGGGGCAGCGCGCAGATTGTCATGCGCGCGATCCCGAACGATCCGCCCGACTGGCAGACCGTTGGCCTTACACCTGAAATCCTGCGGGCGACCACACCCGATAACGGGATTGTCTACATTGCCGGGACGACAGGTTCCGGGAAGACGACAACCTTTGCGGCGGTCATCCGTCACATCCTGGAAATGCCAAAAGAAGAGGCGACTATCCATGGAAACCTTATCACGATTGAGGAACCTGTCGAATTTACGTACAAAAACGTCCGGAGCGAGCATTCGGTTCTGACGCAATCCCAGGTACCGGATCATTTCGCTTCTTTCCAGGAAGGGGTGCGGGAAGCCATGCGGCGTTCGCCCCGGCTCGTCCTGGTCGGAGAACTGCGCGATGCTGAGACGATCAGCGCCGCACGCGAGTTGGCGCTGACAGGGCACCCGGTTTTCTCGACGGTGCACGCGATCAATGTTGCGGCGGTGATGCCGCGGCTGGTGTCCCGGTTCGAGCAGAGAGAAAAGGCCGCGATGGTATTTGACCTGGTCGACACGGTACGCTTCATCATGGCGCAGCGCTTGGTGCGGTGCATCGACGGCAAACTTGTGGCTGCACGCGAATACCTGATATTCGACCAGGAAATCCGCAACGAACTGATTGCCTCGGGCGAAATAGGCCGCATTACCGAGCGGATAATCCAGCTAGTGCGCGAGCACCCGAACGGTCATTCCTTCGAGGCCGAAGGGCAAAGGCTCCTGGAAGCGGGGAAGATCGACAAAAACGTAGCGCGAAAGCTCGCACTCAGTTGAACACAGAACTTAAGGAAACGCTGATTTATTCCATCCGGGCATTGCAGGTGCGGGTTTCAAACACGTCCATGTCCGTTCGTCGGCTTGCAGGCCATGTGTCAGGCTATGTTTTGGGCGGGTTTGAAACCCGCACCTGCGATGCCAGAACGCTCAGGAATTGTTCAGC
>WREK01000043.1 GCA_009779355.1 Betaproteobacteria bacterium
AAGTCCACAAAACGGGTCAAAATAAGTCCGAAAAGCAGCTTTACAAGGTAGTTTTCGGTCATTTTTGGCCTTGTAGACATGGGTTTCTCTAGTGCTTCAGACTTTTTGAGCATCCTGTTAAAGCTTACGATTTCACCCGCCGCGCCTCAGGCTTTTGGTTCGGGCAGCCAGCGGTGCTCCCATGCCGAAAGTTCCGGGAGGGCGTCTATCTGGTTGGTTTCGGCCTGGAGCGCGCGATAGAGTTTGATCAGTGCGGGGGTTGATAAAGAAGGCAATACCGGCACGAGGCGCACGCGCAGTTTGCCTGCTGCCCGTTTGCCTCTGGCGGGAATACCCTCGCCGGGAACGTCCTGTTCGCGGATGCCCGCTGACCCAGGTTCAATCTTGATGTTGTGCAGGCCGCTGGGTGAAGGCACGCTGATGCTTCCGCCGCCCAGCAGGACGAAAGCACTGATCGGACGGTTTAGTGTGATGTCGATGCTTTCGAGGGTATAGAGTGGATGGGGGCGTAACTGGATGCGCAGCCGCAAATCCCCGGGGCGGCCCTTGCCAGAAGCGGGTGCGTAACCTTCGCCTTCAAGGCGCAATTCGTCGCCCGGCAGTATGCCGGAAGGAATGGTGACGGTCAGGATACGACGGCTGATTTGTCGTCCACTCCCGAGGCAATGAGGGCAACGGATACGGCGGGAATATCCGCGTCCGCTGCAGTCTTCGCAATGGATCAGGGTTTTGCCGTGCCGCACCCGGCCGCTGCCCTGGCAAGGGGTACAAAGCTGGCTGCGGTCGTGTTCCTGATGGCCCTGACCCTCACATTGCGCACATTCCACGCTCGATTCAAGGACGACATCAGCTTTGCCGCCGAGGCAGAGTTGCTCGATATCGAGTTCAATGTCCTGGTTGCGATCCGGGCCGCGGGATTCTGTTTTGCTTGCTGGCGAGCCGCTTTTGTCATCGGCGTGGGTCGATTCCTGCTCGAACGGTTTCAGCAGGATGTCGCAGGCGGCGCTGAGGCGGGCAAACATCTCATGGGCTTCGGGTGCGGGATTGCGATCCGGATGCCAGAGCATCGCCAGATGGCGAAAAGCCTTTTTGATGGCATCAGGAGTGGAATCATGCCTGACTCCGAGAAGTTTTCGCGCTTCAGTTGTTTTCACGACTGCATCCATCTATGCGACAATCCAGCGCCTGCCCGGGTGGTGGAATTGGTATACACAGCAGACTTAAAATCTGCCGCCGCAAGGCTTACGGGTTCGAGTCCCGTCCTGGGCACCATGTTGATTTTATTGGAAATGTTGCAAATTTTTAACAACTCAGCATCTTCCATTTATGACACGAATTGGAAGTACTTCCAATTCAACCGAGTTTATTTTAACGGTTTCACGGTTTCGCCACGACGACGGTATACACCATGTTCCGTGATTGTTTGCCCAGCATGCCTGAGCAGCGCGTAAATGAGTACCTGAGCGTGATGAATGCTGTAAGGATAAGTCTGTGTGTTTTTGCAATGCGTCCTGAGTGATCATCACACGACGCGGATTTTCAGGCGCTTACCGAGCGCACGCAAGGCAGAATCAATGCCGTCGATGCGTGTGGTGTGCCGGAGGTTGGTCAGACGGTTGACTTCCTGCGGTGTGGTGTTCAGCCGTCGCGCCAGTTCGACAGGGCGGATGCTCTGCTTGACAATTTCGTTTAGCAGTAAAACTTTGGCGGAAAGGCTGGCAGGAAGTTCGATGACGTGTTGCCCGTGCTCTGGTTGTGATGGCGTAGGCACGGCGCGTTTGTCGTCGAAATAAGCCTCCAGGGCAGTTTCCAGCACGTCCTGTGCCATTGCTAATGCTTCATCCAATGTTTCACCCTGTGTGATGGCTTCCGGAATATCTGGAAATGTCACGACAAATCCACCAGCTTCTTCATCAGGGGTCAGAATGACAGGAAATTCCATTTTTAACCTCTCTTTACTGCGGCTGCTTCTTGGTGCCCTCTACCGTGCCTTGTCGGCATTGTGCATCGGGGGAACAGACTGTCTGCCGTTCAGGAAAACTTCGAGGTGAGACCCTTCGGTTTGCTAAAGGTTGCGCCTTGTTTTTCCAGCTAGCATTCGGATTCTGTTAAGGAAGCGCTGATTTATTCGGTTTCTGGCTATATTTCGTGTGATAACTCGTTGATTTTCAATAGCACGTCTCGCAAGGGTTTGAATAAATCAGCGTTTCCTTAATGCTGATTATAAACAAAATTGTTTATAATCTTTTAAAAAAGTATATGAATTTTCCCGTGACATAGTTGGCACTTGTGCGACACTGAGGTATGTCGGCCACCGACCGTACCGCACTGACCGCCGCCGCCAGTATTATAAAAAAACCTTATATCTACGGACAGTCCGTGATCGCGCTTGCGCATTGCCACGCTTTGACCGAAACTGCCCGCCCGCACGCACGGAAAGAGGGAGGAACATGCCATGACTTACCTTCAAGACGCAAAGCCTGTCACCCTTGTCGAGTTGGGCAAGATGCGCGCCGAAGGCCGTAAGATCGCTATGCTGACCTGCTACGACGCCAGTTTTGCTGCGCTTTTCGAGTGTTGCGGTGTGGATACCCTTTTGGTCGGGGATTCGCTCGGCAATACCATCCAGGGACAAAAAAGCACGCTGCCCGTCACGCTCGATCACATGGCCTATCACACCGAATGCGTGTGCCGGGGCGCGAAACACGCTTTTGTCCTCAGTGACCTACCTTTCGGCAGTTATCAGGAAAGTCCCGTTCAGGCCATGCGGAGCGCCGCACGACTGATGGCGGCAGGTGCGCAGATGGTAAAGCTCGAAGGCGGCGAACTCATGGCCGAAACTGTTCATTTTCTGGTTGAGCGCGGTGTGCCGGTCTGTGCCCACATCGGCCTGACTCCGCAGTCGGTGCACCAACTGGGCGGATATCGTGTGCAGGGACGCTCTGACGCTGGGGCTGCCCGGCTCAAGGCCGACGCGCTGGCGCTGGAACAGGCTGGCGCGGCTTTGCTCGTAATGGAAATGATTCCCGCTACGTTGGCTGGAGAAATCACGTCCATGACGACGACGATGGCCACCATTGGCATTGGTGCGGGGCCGGGATGCCACGGACAGGTGTTGGTGATGCATGACATGCTTGGTGTCTTCCCCGGCAAGACGGCGCGTTTCGTACGCAACTTCATGCAGGGAGTTGTTACTATTGAGGAAGCTGCCACGGCTTACGTCGCTTCGGTCAGGGACGGCAGCTTTCCAGCGCCGGAACACTGTTACTAAGTAAGAACGAAGTATGCGTATCCACACATCCATCGCCACCCTGCGTGCTGTACGCGCCCAGGCCGGACGGGTCGCGTTCGCCCCTACGATGGGCAACTTGCATGATGGGCATATTGGCCTTATGCATGCGGCCCGCAGACACACCGGTACCGACACCGTCATCTCCAGTATCTTCGTCAACCGCTTGCAATTCGGCCAAGGTGAAGATTTCGATAAATATCCGCGCACGTTCGAGGCCGATTGCAGAAGGCTTGCCGCCGCTGGGGTCGATTACTTGTTCGCCCCGGGTGAGGCGGAGATGTACCCGCAGCCGCAGCGTTACCACGTCGAACCCGATCCGGAACATGTCAACATCCTTGAAGGCGCTTTCCGGCCCGGCCATTTCCGAGGTGTAGCGACTGTCGTGCTCAAACTCTTCAACATCGTTCGGCCTGACGTGGCCTTGTTCGGCAAAAAGGATTACCAGCAACTCATGGTGCTGAAAAACATGGTGCGTGAACTGGCTTTGCCCATCGAAATCGTTGCCTTGGACACGGTTCGCGCTGCCGATGGGTTGGCGCTGTCTTCGCGCAACGGCTATCTGTCAGTGGATGAACGCGCTGAAGCGCCGCGCCTGTACCGGCAACTCTCCGCCATCGCCGAGGCTGTGCGCAATGGTGCGCGCGATTTCACCTGCCTTGAGGCTGCCGCGCTCGCCGAACTGGAACGGCATGGCTGGAAGCCTGACTACCTGACCGTGCGCCGCTGTGCCGACCTGCAACTGCCGGAGCAACCGGATGAGCCGTTGGCCGTGCTCGCCGCCGCCCGCCTGGGGACGACACGCCTGATTGACAACATCGAGATATAGGGCGTTTTCGGTTCAGGTAGAGACGAAACTCCCCTCTTCCGTCTGCGTGAGAGAGGCGGGGAGGGGGGGTTGCGCGGAACAGACACTGAACTCGGATCCATCAAAGGCCAACCAGACGGCGTGGTCGCGCCAGTCGGGGAGCACGTAACGTTCGCAGTGGTGCCCGTCTATCAGGTAGGTATGGCGTGCCGGGCGATGCGTGTGGCCGTGGATGAGTGTGGGATAGGTGTAGGAGCGTAGCAGGTTGGTAACTGCGTCGGCGCTGACGTCCATGATCTCCGCGCGTTTTCCGGATTTGGCGGCTTCGCTTTGCTCACGCGCCTTTTCGATGAATTTCCGCCGTGCGTCCAGCGGTTGAGCAAGAAAACCGGCTTGCCATTCGTGATTACGCACCTGGAGGCGGAAAGCCTGGTATTCGTGGTCGTCCGTACAGAGCGCGTCACCGTGAGAAAGCAGCAATGTCCGTGTCCCGAAACGAACCGAGACCATATCGGCGAGAAGCCGCACGCCGCTGACATGGGCAAAGCCTTGCCCGGCGAGAAGGTCACGGTTGCCCGTCATGAAATAAACGGCGGTTCCGGCATTGACGGTCGCTCTCAGGGCTTCACATATGCTTCGGTTGAAAGCCGAACCGGTATCGTCGTCGCCAACCCAGTATTCAAACAGGTCGCCGAGGATGAAAACGCTGCCCGCCTGCCGTACCGGGCCGGAAAGGAACTCGGAAAAAGCGGCGGCTGTTTGCGGGCGCTTGTCGGTCAAGTGCAGGTCTGCCACGAACAAAACCGGCACTTTCGGTGCGGTAACGACATCCGTTACCCGCACCGGTGCAGGGGCATCGTTTGACGTGAACTCAGATAATTTCGGCACGTTCGATAACGATATCTTCTTTTGGAACATCCTGATGAAAGCCTATGGTTCCGGTGACGGCCTTGCGGATTTTGTCGATTACGTTCAAACCGTCACTGACATGACCAAACACGCAATAGCCCCAGTTCTGCGGGTCAGGGGCACTGAAGTCGAGAAAATCATTGTCGACGACGTTGATGTAGAACTGCGCGGTTGCGGAATGCGGATCGGTGGTGCGGGCCATGGCGATGGTTCCGCGCGTGTTCTTGAGTCCGTTGTCGGCTTCATTCTTGATGGGGTCACGGGTCGGTTTCTCTTTCATTCCCGGAACGAAACCACCGCCCTGAATCATGAAATCGTCGATGACGCGGTGAAATATGGTGTTGTCGTAGTGTCCGGATGTGACGTAGGCAAGGAAATTTTTAACTGTGACTGGGGCCTTGTCCGCATCGAGTTCAAGCGTGATGACACCGTGGTTTGTATGAAGTATGACGGCCATACGTAAATTCCTTCTGTTTATCAGGGTTTAGTGGTTTTGCTAGCGGCGTTTTTGCCCTTGGCGGCCCTGGTTTTCGCGGTTTTGTCTTCCGGGGCTTTTTCGGGTGCAGGCGCATTTTCGAAGATGCTTGCCTGTTCGATGATGACTGCGTCCACCGGGACGTTTTCGTGCATGCCTTGAGGACGAACCGGGCGCTTTTCGATTTTCTCTACGATGTCCATGCCCTTGACAACTTTGCCGAACACGGCGTAACCCCAGTTTTTCGGGTCAGGGGATCGGAAGTCGAGAAAGCTGTTGTTGGCTACGTTGATGAAGAATTGCGCCTTTGCGGAATGTGGGTCACTGGTGCGGGCCATTGCCACGGTTCCGGTTTCGTTCTTCAGGCCGTTGGCGGCTTCGTTTTCGATGGGCGCGTGGGTTGGTTTTTCCGTGAGCGTTGCATCCACGCCGCCGCCCTGGATCATGAAACCCTCCATGACACGGTGAAAAATCGTGCCGTTGTAATGACCGTCCCGGACGTACTGCAGGAAGTTGGCGACCGTCTTGGGGGCGAGTTCGTCGTTGAGTTCAAGCACAATGTCGCCAAGGTTGGTTTTGAGTTCTACTTGTGGGCCGGCGGCGTGGGCGACAAGGGTGCAGAGGCCGCAAGCCAGGGAAACAAAGAGTTGTCGAATCATGGTAGTTCCAGGAAATTTAAAAGGTTTTGCAGGCAAAGAGGTTTGATCGGAGAAAACCGTGCTGTCATGTTATACTCAAAGAAATATCTCTGGGTAGCGCCGGATTCTAGCAATAACTCCTCTGCGCTCAAAACGAAAATATATTCTGGCGCTGCTTTACGCAGCGTTTCCCCAAAGGTTTGCATGCTCACGATTTACAACACGTTTAGCCGCAGTAAGGAAATTTTTCGCCCCATCGAGCCAGGCCATGTCGGGGTGTATGTGTGTGGAATGACGGTGTACGACTACTGTCACCTTGGGCATGCGCGGGTGATGGTGGTGTTCGATATGGTGGTGCGCTGGTTGCGGGCGAACGGCTATAAGGTGCGCTACGTGCGCAATATTACCGATATCGATGACAAAATCATCCGCCGGGCACAGGAAAACGCCGAATCGATCCGCAGCCTGACGGATCGTTTTATTGCAGCAATGCACGAGGATGCGGATGCCCTTGGGGTGCTGCGCCCGGATTTCGAGCCGAGAGCGACCGATTATATCGTCGATATGCAGGCGCTGATTTCGAAGCTGGAAGACAAGGGGCTGGCATACGTTGCTACGAATGGCGATGTCTGTTACGCGGTACGCCGTTTTCCAGCCTACGGCCACCTGTCGGGCAAATCAGTGGATGAGTTGCGCGTCGGCGAACGGGTAGGCATCGTTGATGATAAAAACGACCCGCTCGATTTCGTGCTTTGGAAGCAGGCCAAGGCAGATGAGCCGGAGGAGGCGAAATGGGATTCGCCCTGGGGAGTTGGTCGGCCGGGTTGGCACATCGAATGCTCGGCGATGAGTTCAAGACTGCTTGGCAATCATTTCGATATCCATGGTGGCGGGCAAGATCTTCAGTTTCCGCACCATGAGAACGAGATTGCCCAGTCCGAAGGGGCACATGGTTCTCGCTTTGTGAATTACTGGATACACAACGGGTTCGTGCGTGTTGACGACGACAAGATGTCGAAGTCGCTCGGAAATTTTGCAACAATTCGTGACGTACTCGATAAATATGACCCAGAAGTTGTTCGTTTTTTTGTGTTGCGCGCACACTATCGCGGCCCTCTCAATTATTCTGGTGTACACCTCGACGATGCTCGCCAGGCGCTCACACGGTTGTACAACGCAGTCAAGGCGGTGCCGGTTCGGGAAACGCCTGAAACAGACTGGTCAAGCATTTGGGGGGAACGTTTTCGTGTAGCGATGGACGAAGACTTCAATTCTGTTGAAGCACTGGCAGTGCTCTTCGATCTGGCGAACGAAGCCAATCGCACTGGAGACAGCGGGCTTGCGGGGCAGGTTCGTGCGTTGGCACAGGTTTTAGGGCTGCTTGGACGTGAAACGGGCGAGTTTCTTCAATCTGGAGCCGGAAGTGGAACTTCTGGGTGGGATGTTGGTGAGATTGAGGCGCGTATCGCTGCACGGGCAGCGGCCAGGAAAGCGTGTGATTTTGCTGAGGCGGATCGTTTGCGCGCAGAATTGCTCGCTGAAGGCATCGTCCTTGAGGACAGTCCTCAGGGGACGGGCTGGCGGCGTGCTTGAAAGAGCATATGGCAGGCTGAAGTTTTTTTTGGTGGTTTGCCCGGTTGGGAGTGTCCGGGTTTAGAGTGTCGTAACCGGAGACGGTTTTCCGGTTCGGTATGTTACGAATGGGGTATTTTTGGGTAGGGAAAACAGATGAGAGAGAAAGACATTTGCCGGATTGCGGTGTTCTACGATGGCGCTTACTTTTTCAAGGTTAGCAGCTATTACGTGTATCAACATGAACGTCATGCACGTTTATCGTTTCGTGGTGTGCATGATTTTATCATTTCAGAAGTCGCACAGCGTGAGGGAATCGCGCCCAGTCGTTGTCAGATTGTAGATGCGGCGTATTTCCAGGGGCGTTTGACTGCGCAACAGGCGGCGGAACAGGATCGCCTATTTTCCGATCGCGTTTTTGAGGATGCCCTGACACGTGCCGACATTGCGTTGTTCCAGCAGCATCTTGCATTTCGTCCTGACGGTTCATTCGAGGAAAAGCGTATTGATGTCTGGTTGGCGCTCGAAGCCTACGAGATGACCAGCCTTAAGAAGTACGATGTTTGTGTGCTCATCACGGGAGATGGCGATTTCGTGCCACTCGTGCGCAAGCTCAATACACTGAGTGCCAGGGTGATGCTGTTGGGTTGGGAATTCGAATACGACCGCGAAGATGGACGCACGATGCGCACGCAGGTTTCGACCGGCCTGATCGATCGCGTCAATTATCCGGTGTTGATGAAGCCCCTGATTGATGATCGCGCCCGACGGCACGACCCGCTAATCGATAACTTGTTCTTGCCGCAAACCGCCCAGAACGAATGGGAGTGGCGGCCTCCACACCGTGAGAACGGTCAGCGTGCGTTGCCGACGGATTTCGTTGAAGGCGTCGAGTGCCAGGGAACGATTGTCAACCTCATTGCCGGCAAGGGTTATGGTTTCATCAAACCTGAGTCGGGGACTGATAATTATTTCTTCCACGCCAGCGATCTGATTGACATCAGCATCGATGGTCTGCGTTACGAAGATAAGGTCTTGTTCGTGACAGCACGCGGTGAAAAGGGCATTGTTGCCAAGAACGTCCGTTTGAGTCCGGATGATGATGATGACGAAGACGAAGACGAAGACGGCTACGATGGCGGCAACGATCACAACAACGTAGCAGAACACGAGTCTGTGACTGCTGATGCCTGAACCATTGGCTCCGGCTCCGCCAGTATGTGGCGGGCCGGGGTCACGGCGAAATGGATTGGTTTCCTTGACGGGGCAGGACATATCCCCCCTATGAGGCGCGCTTGTGCTGTTGCTCTGATGACATTCGCCAGGGCCTTCAGCACCGGGTCGCCTGCATCGTGCCCGCAGGCGCCGATGATCATCTCCGCCCGTCCCATTTGTTGAACCGAAAATACTTTAACCGTGACACTACGGGTGATCATGGGTGAAAAGCCGTCCGGAAAAGGGGAGGGCATAATAGCATTTATGCTTTTATCATATACCGACCCGGTGTGCTCGAACTCATTCGCTTTCCACTATCTGTCATGAGCATAACCATTGCATTCCCATAACTGTTACATTTCGGAGTCATGAGCGACATAGAAAAACCTCTCGTTCTGGCGGCAGACGTTGGTGGCACGCGTGCGCGGCTGTTTCTTGGCAGTGTGCATGCGAATGTCTGGCATGTCCTGCGTTGCGAAGAAATACCATGCGCGGTTCATGCCGGTGTTGAGGCGCTCATCGAAGCGTTTCTGGGGGAGTGCGGAGAAAGGCCGGGCGTGGCCTGTCTTGCTGTGGCTGGGGCGCTTGAAGGCCAACATATACGCATGACCAATCTGCCTTGGGAGGTGGATGGTGAATGTCTACGCGAGCGGTTCGGTTTTTCGCGGGTGTGCCTCATCAACGATTTTGCTGCCCAGGTGCATGGCCTTGCTTGCCTCGACAAAGAAGGGATCCTTGTCCTGCAACCCGGCGATCCTGATACGCAGGGCGTGCGGGCGCTGATCGGCCCTGGAACTGGGCTTGGAATGGCTGTGTCGTTTGGTGCGTTGGATCATCTCCTGGTTCTTCCGAGCCAGGGGGGGCTGGCGGATTTTGCGCCGCGTGATGCCCGTGAACTAGCCTTGTGCGAGTCGCTGCTGGCTGAGTATGGGCGTGTGAGCATCGAAATGTTGCTCTCCGGGCATGGAATCGAGCGCCTTTACCGTTTTGTCGCCGGGCTGCCGCCCGGAGTGCCGCTTGGCAAGGATGCGGGAGCCATTGGGGCTGATGCGCTGGCAGGCGAGGCCATTGCCACTGAAGCCTTGCAGTTTTTTGCCCGCCTCCTGGTTGCCGCTGCCGCTAATCTGGGACTTACCGTACTGGCCCGTGGCGGGGTTTATCTGACGGGCGGCATCGTTGCGCGTATCTTGCCGTTTCTGCGTGCGCCGGAATTCGTCGATCTGTTCCGTGAACACCCGTTGATGGGGGCGGTGCTGGCGCGCATCCCGCTTTACGCGGTGTGCGACGAACTACTGGGCCTCAAGGGTGCGGCGCAAATCGCCGCACGGCTGGCGTGCGATGAAAACTGAGAGCGCCGCGCCGCCCCGGTTCCGCCTGCGTTCAACACACCGTTTCCTGCGACTGGGTGTCGACTATTGGAAGAATGACGGGAACAAATGGAAGGTTCGCGGCGCATCCTTGTTGCTGCTGGCTCTGACCGTTGCCCAGGTCGGTCTCGCAATCTGGGTCAGTTACTGGCACCGGGATCTTTTCAATGCGCTCGAAGACCGGTTGCGTGGTGAACTGCTCAAGCTGATATTGGTCTTCATACTGATTTTCATTCTTACGATGGCAGTGACGGCGTTGCACCTGACAGTCAAACGTTGGCTGCAACTCGATTGGCGGCGCTGGATTACCGGGATGCTGCTCGACCAGTGGCTGTCGCATTCTCACCATTACCGGCTTCAACTTATTGGCGGAGATCACGACAACCCGGACGGGCGCATTGCAGAGGATGTGAAAATCGCCACCGAAGTCGCCATCTCGCTGGCTCATTCGTTGCTGTTTTCTCTGCTGATCCTGGGCAGTTTCGTGGAGATACTGCTCAGCGTTTCGGGCAGCGCGACGCTGCCGGGTACATCCGTTTCCGTGCCCGGCTACATGGTGTTGATGGCTTTTCTGTATGCCGGCGTGGGTTCCGCCCTTGGCCTCATGCTCGGCCGACCGCTCATCCGCTCTACTAACCGCCTGCAAACCGTGGAGGCCAATCTGCGTTTCGGCCTTGCACGGGTACGCGAGCACTCCGAGGCGATTGCGCTCATGCACGGGGGGCCGAGCGAGCGCCGCCACGCAGGACATCTCTTCGCTGATGTCGGCATGGGCTGGAACCGCCAGACCGTGGCTTACTTGGGCATCGTTTCTTTTTCTACCGGCTATGGGACGCTGTTGCCCGTCTTCCCGATCCTGATCGCCGCCCCGCAATACGTTGCCGGCATCATGACTCTGGGGGTGTTGATGCAGGCGGCACAAGCCTTTCAGCGCCTGACTTCTGCCCTGTCGTGGCCGATCGACAACCTCGGTGAAATCGCCCGTAGCCGCGCCTCGGTCGATCGCATCATCACTTTCCTCGATGGCATGGAACGGCTCGAACGCGAAAACCGTGAAAATGGGCATGGCGCAAGCCGCATCGAATTGCACCATGCTCGCAGTGTGGAACTGAAGATAAGCCGTCTTTGCCTCGACAGTGCAGGTGGGCAACCCTTGCTGGTCGATTTCGATCTCGTCGTGCGCCAGGGGGAACGCATCCTGGTGACGGGAGACCCGGCTGTGACGGTGGCGCTGTTCAAGGCGGTAGCCGGGCTATGGCCGTGGGGGCACGGCGAAATATTTCTGCCGGCCGGGCGCGACATCGTATTCGCGGCTCAACGTCCCTACCTGCACGCTGGTTCTTTGCGCGAGGTGTTGGCCTATCCGTACTCTGGTGCGCAGTACAAGGAAAGCGTCCTGAATTGGGCGCTGGAATGTGCCGGTATCGGCTGGCTGCAATCCCGGCTCGACGATTCCGAGGACTGGGTGCGGGTTTTGCCTTTGCGCGCACAACAACGGCTTGGCATCGCGCGGCTTTTCCTGCAACAGCCACAATGGGTGTTCCTCGACGAAGCGACCAATGCTTTCGATGCCAGGGACGAAACGGTGACCCTCGAACTTCTGCACCGGGAATTGCCCAATGCCACATTGCTCAACATTAGCCGCTACAGGGAACGGGCAGGGGGGTTTTACAACCATCACCTGGAACTGTATCCGCCGGGTTCCAGCAATTCGGGCTGAAATTACAATTACTAATCAGTTGTTGATATCGCGCAGGCTGGGGGATCGCTTCACAGCCGCAATTATCGCTGGAGGGCGAAGTGAAAAAAGGATTAGTCCGTATTGTGTCTTTGTGCGTAGGTGCATGGTTGAGCATGGCCTGTAATGGCAACAAGGTGGATACGCCTTGCGAACCGGGTTCAAGAGGGACTGCCGCTTATCAAAAGATAACTGCCGGGAAAGCGAAGGAAATGATGGACAGCGGCGATCCCTATATTTTGCTGGACGTCCGCACCGAAGCAGAGTACGCGGCAAAGCGAATTGAAGGCGCGCTACTGATTCCCAACTATGCAATCAGTAAAAGAGTGGCGACCGAACTGCCGGACAAATCCGCGCTTATCCTGGTCTACTGCCGTAGCGGGAGAAGGAGCGCCAATGCGGCCAGGCAACTTATCCAAATGGGATATAATAATGTTTATGATTTTGGCGGCATCAACGATTGGCCCTTTGGTACGGTGAGCGGCAAGCGCTAGGAGATGACCATGGCCGGGGTGTTTGGTTGTTTCTCAAGGAGTTTCAGTTGGGGTTAGCGTTGTTGGATGCCTCCATCCGCCACCAAGCGCTTTGTAGAGGTTCACTGCACCCGTGAGGCGCGCCAGCCGCAGTTGGGCGAGTTGATCCTGGACGGCGAAGTGCGTGCGTTGCGCGTCGAGTACGGACAGCAGGTCGTCCGCACCCGTGCTGTAGCGCAATTCCGCAAGGCGCAATCCGCGCTCGGCTTCAACGAGAATTTGTGCCTGTGCCTGTTCCTGTCTGGCGTCACGGGCGGCGTTGGAGAGAGAAATTTCGGCTTCCTGCAACGAGGAAAGAATGGTTTTGCGGTAGGTTTCCAGTAGTTCGCGTTCGCGCGAACGGGCAGTCTCAACCTGGGCGCGTAACCGCCCGCCGTCGAAAATCGATTGCAAAATCGCTACCGAGAGGTTGATGACGGAGGTTGGATGTGCGAGGGAAAACAGCGCGTCAGTCGCCAGACCTCCCCCGCCGGAAAGGGTGATGCGCGGGAAAAGTTCGGCACGGGCCGTGCCGACGTTCGCCGACGCAGCTTCCAGCCTTGCTTCGGCGCCGGCAATGTCCGGGCGGCGGAGCAGCAGTTCGGAAGGCAGCCCGGCGTCAACCACGGGAATTGCAAGGCTGGCAAGCGTGTCCGGCGATGCGGCAGAAGGGGGCGACGGGGCGCGGCCGCACAGGATATCGAGCGCCATGCGGGTTTGGCGCACCTGGACTTCCAGTGGGTCGATCTGGGCGCGTTGGCTGAGGACGGTGGTCGTCTGGCGGGAGAGATCGAGCGAGGAGACTGCACCGTTACGGTAACGGGCGTCGACGACCTTAAATACGCGCTCCGCGATGGCGAGGTTTTCTTGCGCGATTTTCAGCCGTTCCACGCTGGCAAGGTATTGGAACCAGGCTGTTGCTACGCTCGCAGCAAGCGACAGGCGCGCGCCTTCATAGTCGTAACGGCTGGCTGCCAGACCCGCTTCGCCACTGGCGATAGAGGATGAGACCCGGCCCCAAAGGTCGACTTCATAGCTGGCGGCAAGGTTGAGGGCGGTGTTTTTTCTATCCTTACCGTTCACAGTGCTGCTGCTGCGCGTGTCGGAATCGCTGCGGCTCCAGCCGCTGTTGCCGGAAAGGTTCAGGCTTGGGAAGAGCGAAGCGTTTGCTACGCGCAGGGCAAGTTCCGCCTGGATGACCCGTTCGCCCTGTGCGCGCAGATCGGGGTTGCCTTCATACGCTTCGGTGATGAGGGCGTCGAGTGTGGGGGAACCGAAACTGCGCCACCAATCGGCAGAGGGCATCGCCGCATCGGTGACGGGCGTGGCTTCCATCCATTGATCCGAGAGGGCAATGTCCGGACGTGCGATGGGTTCCGTAAAAGAACAGGCGGCTACGAGGAGCGCGATACAGGTGAGGGCAGGGGTTTTCATCTTGTTGGTTACTCCGTTGCCAGTGCTACGACCGGGTCGAGGCGGGCAGCTTTGCGTGCGGGCAGATAGCCAAATATCAGCCCGGTAGCGAAGGCGCACCCAAAGGCGAGCATGACTGGCAAGGCGGAATATTGAATGGATGTGCCAAAATGTTTGAGAACGGCGGCGGCCGAAAGCCCCAGCACGACGCCAATCAGGCCGCCAAGCGCGGAGACGACCAGCGCCTCAATGAGAAATTGCTGGAGAATGTTCCGCATCCGCGCGCCGGTTGCCATGCGGATGCCAATTTCGCGCGTGCGCTCGGTAACGGATACCAGCATGATGTTCATGACCCCGATGCCCCCGACCAGCAGGGAAATTGCCGCCACTGCGCCGAGCAGAATGGTGAGCGTGTTCTGCGTTTCCGATACGGTGTCGATGATCGAGGCCATGTTGCTGATCTGAAAATCTTCCAGCCCGTGCCGCGCAAGCATGAGTGAGCGCACGGCAGCCTGGGTCTCGTCGATGCGGCTGACGTCGTCTACCGCGACGGTGGCGTTTCTCAGGAAACGTTGACCAGAAACACGCATGCTGCCCGTGGTGTAGGGGATGAGAACGATGTCGTCCTGGTCTTGCCCCCATCCCGTCGCGCCCTTGGCCGTCATCACGCCGATGACCTGGAAGGGGATGTTGTTGACCAGCACGAATTGCCCGACCGGGTCGCTTCCAGGGAACAGGGCGTTTGCTACGGTTTGGCCGAGGACGGCGACGGTCGCATACCGGGTTTCGTCCTGCTCGCTGAAGAAGGTTCCGTTTGCGACGTTCCAGTTGCGGGCGACGATGTAGTTCCAGGAAGTGGCATTGGTGCTGGTACGGTGGTCGGTATTGCCGACGCGCACGGTGACGGAGGTGCTTTGTTCCGGCACGGCGGCGAGAATGTTGTCCAGTTCGCCGATGGCTTTTACGTCGTCGATGACTAATGTGGCGGTAGTGTCCCGCCCGCGCTGGTTGGGAGCACCGGGGCGTACCATGAGCAGGTTCGTGCCCATCGCGCTGATCTGGTCGACGACCTTTTGTTTCGCGCCATCGCCAATGGCGAGCATGGCGATGACCGAGGCGACGCCGATGACGATGCCAAGCAGCGTGAGC
>WREK01000044.1 GCA_009779355.1 Betaproteobacteria bacterium
CAGTGGGATAGCTGGTTCATGCTGACACACATCGGCTGGCGTAGCGCGTTGGCCGTATTTGTGAACGCGCTGGCTGTCAGCCTGATTTTCCGCAGGGAACTGCTCCGGTTCGAGATTGAGGGCGGCAACGGTCACAATGCCGTTCCCGTCCCCATCGTCGCCCTTCACCTGGCATTTCTGGGCCTGATCGTGCTCTTTGTCCATCACCCGCACGTTTTCATCTGCATCCTGCTGTCGTTCCTGGCGTTTGCCCACGCCTATCCCCGTTTCCAGGATCGCCTGGTCCTGCGCGAAAGCCTGATGGTGAGCTGCTTCCTGGCCGGGCTGGTCATACTCGGCGGGCAGCAGTCGTGGTGGCTGCAACCGCTGCTCTCGTCGATGAGTTCTTCCGCCGTGTATTACGGGGCTGCGGCGCTGACGGCAGTCACGGACAACGCCGCCCTCACCTACCTTGGTTCATTGGTGGAAGGTCTGTCGGATGAATTCAAGTATGCGCTGGTGTCGGGTGCGGTCACCGGCGGGGGCCTTACGGTAATCGCCAACGCCCCCAACCCGGCCGGGATATCCATCCTGCAAAGGCACTTCAAAGACGGCAAGGTCAGCCCGCTCGGCCTGCTTGCCGCCGCTGCCCTGCCAACATTAGTGACCATCGTCGCGTTCCGGTTCATCTGAACCAATAGCGGCAAATCAAAGCCGGCAGGAACCCGCAATAAGACAATTTGAATATTCTGTTGACTCTCGTATCTATTTTCGTTATGTTCATATCATCTATAGTGAACATTTCAAAAAAATGCGTTTAATTCTTGTTGTCATGGCCGTTTTCTTCACCACCACATTCACGGGGTGCGTGCAGATGCCGCAACCACGAAACCCCGATCATATTCCGGGTCCAGGCCATTTGCTGGCGGAAGAAAACCGGGAACAGCTTTCAGACACATCCGAAGAACAGCTGCCTATATCCGATCCGCCCCCCCACAGTATCCCAACTGCCGCGCCAACGTACTCGCTCGATGTCCGCCTTGCCCCAATCGAGCAGGTACTTACGGCCCTCGCACGCGACCAGCGGCTCGACTTCGAACTGCACCCTGGCGTGGAGGGACTCGTCAGCCTGAGCGTTTTCGACCGCCCATTGCCCGAATTGATCGAAAACCTTTGCGACCAGGCCAATCTGCGCTGCGAATTCGACGGCAAGCGGTTGACGGCAATGCCCGATACACCATTTCTACGCGCTTACCGCATCGACTACGTGAACCTTTCACGCGAGATGAACAGCGCGATCGCCACCAGTACCCAAATCGCCACCAGCAGCAGCGCCGTCGACGCCAAGAGCAGCAACAGTGGGAACGCGTCGCTCACCCAAATCGCTGCCAAGGCAACGAATCACTTCTGGGAAGCGCTTGAAAACAATATCCGCGCCCTGCTCAAGGAACACGATCCCCGCAAACCGCATTGTGAAGCTTCGCATCTTCATAAATCCGGCGAACCGGGCGACGAGCCATCCTGTGGAGGCGAAGGCGGCACAGGCACTGCCCCTTTCGTCGTCAGCAACCGCGAAACAGGGATTGTGATGGTACTCGCCAACACCGGACAGCACCGCAAAGTGGCTGAATTCATCAACCTCGTGCAAGGCGCGGCCCAGCGGCAAGTGATGGTCGAAGCCACGATTGTCGAGGTCACGCTCGCCGATGGCTACCGGCAAGGCATCGACTGGAACCGGCTGGGCATTCCGGCCATCAGCATGAACCCGCGTGGAAAAAACGACAACAGCGGGATGCAACCGTCTGTTTCCTATCTCTCTGACAAGCTCGACATACGCCTGGACTGGCTGGAAACCTTCGGGACGGTCAAGGTGCTCTCCAGCCCAAAACTCTCCGTGCTCAACAACCAGACCGCAATCCTCAAGGTGGTCGAGGAAATCGTCTATTTTCTCGTCGATGCATCGGTCACCGAATACGCCAACAGCGACCGCGAAAAAATCACCGCCACCACCACGCCGCAATCGGTATCGGTCGGACTAGTGATGTCGATCACCCCGCAGATCGGACGCGACGGCGCGATTATTCTCGCCGTTCGCCCCACCATTTCCAGCATCTCGGGCTTCAAAGACGACCCGAACCCGTCGCTCGGCAACATCCCAAACCGTGTGCCGCAAATCCGCACACGCGAAATGGAATCCGTGCTCCGGCTTGCAGATGGTGAAATTGCCGTTCTCGGCGGGCTCATGGAAGACAAACTCGACACCGACACAGGCCGTATACCAGTGATTGGTGCGATACCGCTGCTCGGCGAGCTATTCACGAGGCGCGAAAACAGTACCCGGCGCACCGAACTGGTCATCTTCCTGCGCCCACGCCTGATACGGCACCCTGGCATCGATAGCGGCTACGCGCCGGAACGGGTAATGCTGCCGGATGCATCCTTCCTGCGGCATGACGCCCCATGAACATCGCACACCAGCAGTCTGAACGCATCCAACGGTAAGCTTCTCCGGCACGAACACCATAAAGCCAACCACCCAAACATCGTTTCCGAGCACATAAAAATTGTTTTTGCATGCCCTGTTGACATATTATTAATATTTGTATATGTTAACATCATTCAAAACGCACCTTTCAAAATATGCTTTCGCCTTTTGCTGCCGCCAGCCCGTCATCCATGCCTATTGGACATACCCTGCTTGCTGCTGGTCTGATCGGTGACGACCAGCTACGCATCGCCCTGCATGAGCAAATTTGCAAGCATCGCCCCCTTGGCCAACTGTGTGTGGAACTTGGGTTCATTACGGAAACCATGCTGCGCGACGCACTATCGAAGCGGCTTGGGCGGCAGACCGTGGAACTGGCCGGAGCCGTGGTCGACCCGCCAACGCTGGCGCTCGTGCCCGAGCCGCTTGCCCGCCGCCATACCGTACTGCCATTGTCCTTCGACGAAAGCGCCGCCACCCTGACCGTCGCAATGGCCAACCCACAAGACCTTATCGCGCTCGACGCACTGGCCGCGCACTGCGGGACAGGGTTACACCTGCACCCGGCGCTTGCCATCGAGTCTGAAATCCGCGAGGCAATTGACCGGCATTACGGCTACCGGCTCGCCATCGACGACATCCTCCAGGAGCTAGAAACGAACAGCGCCCCGTCCATGAACGAGACTGGGCATCCGCTCACGCGGCTGGTGGATGCGCTGCTCATCGATGCGGTAAAGACGACGGCTTCCGATATCCACTTCGAGCCGGAAGCCGGTTTCCTGCGCATCCGTTACCGCGTCGATGGCATCCTCCACCAGGTCCGCGCCCTGCATCTCAACCATTGGCCTGCAATGGCGGTACGGCTCAAGGTCATGACCGGACTCAACATCGCGGAGACGCGCGCGCCACAGGATGGGCGGGTCTCGATCACCGTTGCAGGGCGCCCGGTGGATTTCCGTGTCTCTTCCCTGCCGACGCTGCATGGCGAAAACATCGTGCTGCGCATTCTCGACTATCGCCGGGGCATCATCCCGTTGGGCGAGATCGGGTTCGATGCGGCGCGGCTTGCCGCCATTGAACGCATGCTGGCCTACCCAGAAGGGCTGATCCTCGTCACAGGCCCAACCGGCAGCGGCAAGACCACCACCCTCTACGCGATGCTCCACCACCTCGACGCCGAAACCGTCAACATCATGACGCTCGAAGACCCGGTGGAATACCCAATGGCCCGCGTCCGCCAGACCGCCGTGAGCGAAGCGGCAAAAATCAGCTTTGCCACCGGCATCCGCGCCTTGTTGCGGCAAGACCCGGACATCATCCTCGTCGGCGAAATACGCGACCCCGAAACGGCTGAAATGGCCATCCGCGCCGCAATGACCGGGCATCGCGTTTTCGCCACCCTCCACACCAACTCAGCTATCGGTTCCATCGCACGCCTGCACGACCTCGGTATCCGCCCCGCGCTGCTGGCCGACAATCTGCGCGGCGTGATCGCGCAACGCCTCGTGCGCCGCCTGTGCCCAGACTGCCACAGCCTGTCTCAGGCAACCGCCGTGGAATGCCTGCGCCTTGGCCTATTTGATGAAGGAAGCGGCCTCATCCTTGCCCACGCAGGCGCTTGCCCGAACTGCGCCGGACGGGGGTATCGCGGGCGGCTGCCGGTTTTCGAGGTATTAAGCATGGACATGACGCTCAATGAACTCGTCGCTGCCGGGGCTTCCCCTGCTGAAATCGCACGCGCCGCCCGCGCGCAGAAAAGGCATTTCAGCCTCAGCGACGATGGGCGGAAAAAGGCACTCGAAGGCAGCACCTCGCCCGAAGAACTGTTCCGCGTCCTGGGGCCGCTCGCGCCTCCGGTAAAGCCAACGGCCAACTAAGTGGCGAAGGAGACGCAATGAGTTGCTACCATTACCGCGCCTGCGATGCGCACGGGAGAATCGCGCAAGGCGAAATCGAAGCCGCAAACCATGCTGAACTCGAAGCGCGCCTGCGTGGGCGCGGGTTGGAACCGATACGCATCAAACCGGCACGGATCCCATGGCTGGCAAGGCGACGGCGCATCCCCCGGCGCGAGTTGATCCATTTCTGCTTTCATCTCGAGCAAATGCTCGGCGCGGGCGTCCCAATACGCGATGTCCTCGCCGACCTCACCGATGGGCAGGGGCATCCCGGCATCAAGGCCATCGCCTCAGACCTGCACGCCGAAGTCGAACGCGGCCAGCCGCTTTCTTCTGCCATGAAGCAGCACCCACAAGTCTTTGATGAGATATTTCGATGCATGCTGCATGCAGGAGAATCGACCGGCGAGATCACCCCCGTGTTGCGACAGGTCGCCGCTGACCTCACCCGTGCAGATGAACTCAGGGCCAATGCCCGCAAAATCGCCATTTACCCGCTCATTGTCGGGAGCGTGCTCTTCGCGGCCATCGCCGTAGCGCTCACCTATGTCGTGCCGCAGGTAGCCACCCTGTTCCGCGGGCAAACCCTGCCTTTATCGACACGCCTGCTGATCAGTTTTTCCGATTGGTTCAGGCAATACATCTGGCTGTTACCGCCGACGCTCATCGCTGCATCCATCGCGCTCCCTATGATCGCAGCACGGCGGCCAGCACTGCGTTTGCGCCTGCATGCCCTTGTGTTGCAGCTTCCGCTCGTCGGTTCCATCATGCAGCGGCTGGCACTGGCCCGCACCGCCAGCCTGCTCGCCATGCTCTACGCCAGCGGCATTACCGTGATCGACGCGATTGCCAGCACTGCGCGAGCGACGCCGAACCTGGCAATTCGCTACGGCATCGAAACCGCTGGCACGCACATTGCCGCTGGACAAGGCATTGCCAGTGCCTTTGAGTCCACCGGGCTTTTCCCCAGGCTCGTCATCCGGATGCTGAAGGTAGGCGAGCAGACCGGGCGGCTCGACAACGCCCTTGGGCAACTCGTTTACTTCTACGAGCGCGATGCCCGTGAAGCCATCGAACGCCTGCAAGCCAGTATCGAACCGACCCTTACCATTGCCATGGGCCTGTTGATACTCTGGGTCGCCATCGCGGTTCTTGGTCCGATTTACGACATCATCACCAACCTGCCGGTTTGAAACGCGCCATGGAATATTCTCTTGTCATCAATTCGCAGGGACTCGATATCTGGCGGCATGCGGCAAGTGGCATCGAACACGAAATGAAACTCGATGCCTGCGACAAAAGGGCCAGGGTGAAATTTCAGGACTGGCTGGTTGGCGAGCGTCGCCGCTGTGCCCTCATTGCCGACCTGGCCGACGAACGCCATGCCATTGAACGCCTGCCGCACACCTCACGGGCCGACCGCCTCCAGCTTATCGGCCGCAAGTTGGCGCAATGCTTTCCGGATACCGCATTCACAAGCGCAACCCTCCTGCCCGTCGGCCCTGGAGACAACATGCTCAAACCTGTGCTGCTTTCAGCCCTGCCCCACTCATCATCCATCACCCTCTGGCTGGACGTATTGAGTGAAACCGCCACAAAAGGCCGAATCGACGTACCACTTCTGACCAGCGTGCCATTCCTGGTTGAACGCTGGTACCGCCGCCAGCACACGCTGCCGCCGCAATGTCTGCTGCTCACCTTTGGGGCAGGCGGCATGCGCCAGATATTTTTCCGCCAACACCGCCTTGCCTTCTCGCGCGTCATCGTCGCCAGAGCGTCCACGCTTGCCGGAAGCCTGCCCGCTTACCGCGACGAACTCACGCAAACCCTGGCCTGGCTGCACACACAACGCCTCATTGAAGAGACTCCCTCGATACTCGTCCTTGCGGCTGAAGCAGATTTTCCGCTCCTGCGCGAGTTGACCCCATCCACGAACAGCATCATAAATTTCATCGACATTGCCCAATGCCCCAATGCCAGTGCGGACTTCCTCCCGCTGATCCTGAGGGAAACGCGCCATGGCAGTGCGCCCAACCATTACGACTGCCCCCAATTGCACCGGGCACGCCAATTCACCGCCATACGCCGCGCCATATGGGTCGCTACCGTAGCTACACTTGCTGTCGGCCTGGCGAACGCCACGACAAGGTTCGTCGATGCCGCCCATTTGCGCCAGGAAATCGGGCAACTCATCGCAGAACAACAAAAACTGCAAACCGAACTGGAAAAACTGAACACGCAAACCCTCATCGAACCCGGCGCAGATTTCCCCGATGAATGGTTTGACAAGGTTGAAAGCCTCATCCGGAACGGCTCGCACACGAAGGCGCACATTGATTCCGGCATGCTGCGATCCGACACCGCGCCCACCCTGCCGGAACCACGGGAAAAAGCGCCATGAACATGCCGATTTCTCCCCCCTTACAGCTATCGCCACCGCAACGCTTCGACGTGCCGCCGGTGTTACGCCGCGCCCTGCTTTGCTGCTTGGCCGCGTTCGTCGGCACATTGTTGCTCTGGCCCCTGTCTGATGCCTGGCGCACAGAAGCCGAAACCGAACGGGACAACGCACGTGCAAGTACGCACAAAACCGCCATGCAGTTGACCCGCGCCCTTGATACTGAATCCGCGCGCGCAGTACGCGCAAAACGTTTCGCCCTCATAAAAACCACACTGGAAAACACGCTTCCCGAAAAATCCGAACCTGCAGTCCCGGCCACTCCCGTCCCTGCCCCCGTGGCAAGGCTCCCCAAGCGCCGTTTTGTCGGGACCCTTTGGCGTGATGGCCGCATCGTTGCCCAATTGTTCGATGGCGATTCAGCCGGCCCAACTGCCGAACCAACCATCCGCATTGGCAACGGCATTCCAGGCACAACAATACCGGGGCAAAGCCAGCCCCTCCAGGACGGGAAAGCTGAACCATGACACCGCATACGCTGAACGCAGCGTCCCCCACCCGCCACTCGCGTGGCGGAGCATTGCTTTCCGCCATGTTTTTGCTGCTGCTTCTGGCATCCTCCGCACTGGCAACTTCCAGACATTTCACCGTCCGGATCGGGCTGCGAGGCAGTAAGCACACCGTTACTGCACTCGCCAAAGCCAAAGACGCACTCATCGGCTACGCCTTCAGTTACCCGGAATTGCAGCACGACGGAGAGAATATCGGCTACCTGCCGTGCCCCGATAAAACCAACCATGGCTCAGTCACCTTTGGAGCCTGCAATGCCCGCAACTACGGGGCCATTGGCCGCTTTCCGTACCGTACCCTGGGCCTGCCAGTCCTGCGCGACGGCCACGGGCAATGCCTGTGGTACGCAGTCGCCGGTAGCGTCAAACACAACCCCAAACCATTGACGCTCAATTGGGACAGTCCCGGTCAATTCAGGGTCGTCTCCCCGTCCGGGCGCGCAATCAGCGGTGAGGGGCATGACGTCATTGCAGTGATCCTGGCTCCGGGAACTACGCTTTCCAGCCAGGTTCGCCCCCCTGCCTCCACGGGCACGCAGCGCTGCCCAGGCAGCGCGAATGCCTCCGACGATCTGCCTGCCTTTCTCGACCGTAAATATGCTATAAACATTTCCGGCAATGTCGATATCGTTCATGGGGAACCGGATACAAACTTCAACGACATCGTTGCCTGGATCACCGTCGATGAGCTATTCGGCACCCTGCGCAGACGATCCGATTTTCCCGCCATGATCGATACCGTCCTCGACGCTACGGCCACAGCACTGCAATCGCACCTCGCCAGCATCGATCCAGGCAGCCCCGCCGATAATGGTGCCGGCACGGCATTCCTCACTGCCCAAGCCGAAGCCATCATCGGCAACCGCGTGCACGGCCGTCTGCCCGACAGCGCCACGCTCGGCATCGTGGCAAGAGAGGCCGCAACACATGACAACTGGCGCGACCAACTGCGCTTTGTCGCCTGCATGGACGGCAGCGCCTGCCTGACGGTGACACTGGCCGATTCGGTGGCATCACCGCCTGTTCCCGTGACTGAAACCTGCCGCGCCCTTGTACTGTTTGGTGGCGAGAGGTTACGGGGCGAGGCGCCCCAACGGCGAAGCACCGCAGCCGAACGCGCGGATGCCACCCAATACCTTGAAGGGATGAACCGCGTCAGCTTCACCACCGGCACAGGCGACTATGTCGGATACCGTCACTATGCAATCGCCGACTCTCGCCTGCCCGCCAGCGAGGATTTGATCCGATGCATACCGTGAGCATGAACGCAGGCAAACGCGGTTTCACCCTGGTCGAAATGGCCATCGTGCTTGTCGTGCTTGGCCTCATCACCAACCTCCTCATTGCGCCGATCGCCATGCGCTTTGAGGCCAGCCAACGCCATGCCGCCGAAGACATGCTCGACGACATTACCGAGGCGCTCATCGGTTTCGCCCTGGTTCATGGCCGCCTGCCGTGCCCAAGCATCGAGCCAGACCCCACAAGCCCCAACTATGGGTTGGAGCAAGGGCCGCCCTGCCCGCTGAACGTACCTGGCTACCTGCCCTGGCGTACGCTCGGGCTGCCTGCCCATGACCCCTGGAGCAACCCGCGCACCAGCGCAAACCAGTCGTGGGCAGGGCACTGGCACTATCGACCGGACAAAAATTTCGTCGAAGGCACAATCTCGCTTTCCACCCTGCCAAGCGGCCACATCCAGATCAAGGATCACGAGGGCAACCTGGTCAGCACATCGGATTCCCGCATCGTTGCCGTCGTTTTCTCAACCGGGCCAAACCTGCACCCCGACGGACTCAATGCCCATTATTCGCCCGCCTCGCCTCTATTTGAAGCCGGGGAACCGACACCCGCCTTCGATGACATGCTGCGCTGGATCGGGCATCCGCTTTTCATTGCCCGCCTCGCCCGTGGCGGGCGGCTGTAACGTTCGCGTTTTTTTCATCATCACCCCAATCGGAAAAGGAGAATCGCAATGAGATCAAAACCATCCGCCGGACAAGCCGGTTTCACCCTTGTCGAAATTTCAATCGTCCTTGTCATCATCGGACTGTTGATCGGCGGAGTCCTCAAAGGCCAGGAACT
This sequence comes from Betaproteobacteria bacterium, assembly GCA_009779355.1. Taxonomy (GTDB): domain Bacteria; phylum Pseudomonadota; class Gammaproteobacteria; order Burkholderiales; family Rhodocyclaceae; genus WRNU01. The sequence goes on from WREK01000044.1 coordinate 9,412, forward strand.
CATCAACAGCGCCAAAGTGAAAAACCTTGCCAAAGATTTCAGTAACACACAGACGATTCTCTACGCCTATCAGGATAAGTTCCGCGCCCTGCCGGGTGACGATATCCGCGCAGCAGAGCATGTCTGCCCGTCGGGCACCCCCAACTGCGTAAAAGCCGGTGACGCAAACGGGGCCATCGACGGCGACTGGGATGCAGCCGCCACGGCATCTGTCGAAAGCATTTTTTTCTGGCAGCATGTCCGGTTTGCGAACCTTGCCACCGGGCCAACCGATACTGCCAACCCCAGTTTCCTGCCCCTCAACAGCGCAGGCGGGCGTATCGGCATCCAATCCGGCGGCTCGGCAGCCCCTTTGGGCGTGTCAGGCAGCTATGTGATCTGTTCGGCGGGCATTCCCGGCAAACTCGTTCGCCAACTTGACAGCACACTGGATGATGGTGATCCCGCAACGGGTACGATGCGCGCCGGAATCACCACCGCAGGCCCGCCGGTCAGCATCACCAGCCTTGATGACGGCGCGGCTTACGTCGCCTGCCTGGGCTTTTGACAGCTTTTACTTGCCACGAACCAGCTTGCTAAGCACGGCATCAAGCTGGTTCGTATCTATAGGCTTGGTAATATAGCCGTCAAACCCGTTTTGCAAAAATATTTCCGCTTGCCCCAACACAGCATTTGCGGTAAGCGCAACTATTAAATTAGAGTACCCCTGATCTCGAATGATCCTGGCAGCCTCAATACCATCCATATCGGGCATCATATGATCCATAAATATTATATCGTACTTTTTTCCCTGCTTGATTTTATTAATAGCCTCAAAACCGCTCAGGGCGGTGTCGATCTTCAAACCGTATGGCGCCATTAGCCCTTTGCCGACATACAAATTTGTTTCCGAATCATCCACGATCAGCACGCTGCCGTGGGGTATCGGCTCACGCACAATCTGTTTCTTTTTGAAGTATGGCTCGCCACCGCCAAAGCATTCCAGGCTTTCGGCAAACTCCCTGCCTAACCTGCCAGTGCCAAGGTTGCCTTGCGGCAAACGCACGGCAAATGTCGTCCCCCGTCCCGGCTCGCTTTTCACAAAAATCTCGCCGCCCATCATATGTACCAAATGCCGGGTAATACTCATCCCCAACCCCGTGCCCTCGACCGGACGACTAGTTTTAGTATAAAAACGGGAATACTCCTCGAACAGCTTTTCCACCTGCTCCTCCGTCATGCCCAATCCTGTATCGCTCACACGGTACACAAGCGTCACTTCCCGGTCTCCGCTCTCGTAGTATTCGACGGCAACCGACAGCCTGACCTCACCTGCCTCCGTATATTTAAACGCGTTGGAGAGTATGTTGTTCAGGATCTGTTTGATACGCAGTTCGTCACCGACGAGATTCAACGGCAAGTTTTCGTCCAGTTGAAGCTTGAATTCAACCGGTTTATTAGCAACGCGCATCAAGTTCAGTTGCACAGTATCGCTGATGAAGCTCATGATTTCGTAGGGAGTGGGCACCAATTCCAGTTTACCTGCTTCAATTTTAGACAGATCCAGGATATCGTTGATAATACCAAGCAACGTATAACCCGCAGCGTAAATTCTGTCGAAAGCTTTCCTTGTTTCGGGCGAGAGATCTGCATGCTGTAGTTGAATTTCTGCAACGCCCAAAATCGCGTTCATCGGCGTGCGGATCTCATGACTCATTTGGGTCAGAAAGGTGGACTTGGCACGGTTGGCGGACACCGCCTCCGCCTGCTCTCGTGCCATCTGCTCCAATTGAGTCAATTCCTGCATCACCCCGATATAGCCCGCAGATTCCCCATTTAAGTCCTTGAAAGTGACAACATCTATCTTGTAGGATGCCTCTCCTTGGCGAAAGCGTGTCTGTGTTATCCCCTGCTTTGCGCAGGCAATAGAGCACTTGTCGGTATTGCAAATGCTGATGCCCCAGGTGCTACAAGGCAGGCCCAGGAGATCTTTTCGCGGTTTCCCCACCCATTTCTCAACAGCCGCGTTCACGAATGTCCATTTCGCATCTTCGTCTTGAACGGAAATAGGAAGGGGTATGGCATCAAGAATAGACACATACCAGTGAACCATTGCCTCGAATCGTGCGCTTTCAGCAGCAATTCGACCCATCATGGTGTTCACTTTAGTGGTCAGCATATTGAACCACTTGACCAGGGCGCCGATTTCATCCCTCTGGCGGCTCAGGATATGCTCGCTGAGGTTGGCGCGATCCTCGGCAATGTCCTTAATCTTTGTCTTGATTCTGTTTAGCGGGCTGGTCACCAGCACACGCAAACTCAGTAAAAGCGATACAGAAGGCCCTATGACCATGACCATCAGCATAAGTCCCAAAGTAATCAAGGCCCTGTTCTCAATTTGGGTCACGACCTCGGTGCTTATGGCACAAACCAGAACACCGAGCTGTGTTCCTTGGTAATCGTTTATGGATAGCGTAGCGAGGGCTATGGAGCCATGGTATTCAATGACTTCACCGTATTTTCCCTTGGTCAGCAATTCGGGAGTAATCAACGAATCACTGGCACCATCTTTTGTCTTTTTAGCGAGCACAAAATCCCCCTTGTGGGGATTTTTCACCGGATCCCGCATGTCCATAGCAATAGCAGTCGGGTTTTTCTTATCCATGTCAATAAAAACCCTCTCCTTATTCACATACAGGATAAATTCGACTTTTCCATCTCCCGTGACAGTATCCAGAACAGACTGAAAGTCCTGGAGGACTTCCGCGGATCCAAGCAGCCTACCGTCCGGCGCTTTGATGGGAATCACCCCGCGAATCGCAAGTCCGCCGCTTCCAAGCTCAATGCCTTTGACCGCCTTGCCGGTCTTGATCACTTCTGAAACTGTGGATCGATATTCAATAAGGTCGTCAGAAGCATCAAGCGGTTCTCCGTTAATCCAGGTGTTTTTGTCGCGCCATAGACGAACCAGGCTGCGGGTATTGGGTAAATGAAAATGCAACTGCAATTTATTCCCAACCTGTTCTTTGTAGCTGTCCAGCGTGAAGGCAAGCTCTTTACGCAACAGTTCGCGCGCGCTCTGAGCCTGTGGCGAATAGGCGTCATCAGTATCCCCAGAAAGAGCTATTTCATACGCCTTCATCACAGACGGATGGCGCGCAATCAACGAAGTCAGCTTGACCGCTTCCTGTTCGTTGGCTTCAATGCCTCTGATAAAGTGCTGAAAGCGGCTTTCAACAACATCCTTGACGTATTGCTCACGCAGGCTGTTCACTGAGGCACGGATCACGAAAAAACTCATCAACCCAATGCTTACAACAATGCACATTTGCGGAATGGAAAGCTTCCAGGCCAGTTTCATACCACGTTCCCTTTCTCAGAGCCGCATCAATGTACTGTTTGCTGCAACGCTTTTCGAGGAGGCAAGTCACAAAACCATTCTGAAAAGAACCGAAAACCAAGTTTATAACGGTTGAACGTATATTCTTACAGGGTAACAAAGTGAGAGAGGGAGAGAAGGCATGCCCCCGTAACCCAGGGCGATTGCATCCCAACATCATAGTTGGCGGCAAACGCAGCCCAAAGTGAATCGTAGGGCGAATAAGGCCGAAGACCGCCATCCGTCGGGTGTAACCCTCTGACGCGAAGCGTCACCATTGCTCATTTCATCTTGCGATGCTCCCGCATCGGGCGGTACAACCGTCGGAGGGCGCCGCTTCGCGGTTTGTCCGGCCTGCGCCACCATTTGATCAGCATGCCAGGGGGCGAGGTGGCTGCACAAATCACAATATCCGTAAATCATAGGATGGGGTGAGCAGAGCGAACCCCAGCGTGCAGGGCCAAGGGAAATGGCGGCAACGCTGGGGTTCGCAAGCTCACCACAACCTATATGGTATATGGCGAACAGGGTGCAGCCGCCCTGCCCGTTTTCCCGGGAGTTCGTCAGCAGTCTGGCGCCCTCCATAAATGGCGGGCGTCAAGGCTCAAGCAGCGTCATCAACACCCCCCCCTCGCTAACCGTGTCGCCTTCGGCAATCCGTACCTCCTGCACGGTTCCGGCCCATGGCGAAGGGATATCGAGCGCAACCTTGCCGGTTTCCAGAATAAGGATCGTATCGTCACACGCGATGCGGTCGCCAGGCGCGACAAGAACTTCGAGCACAAACACCGTACCCTGCGCGCAATTACCGCAACTCTCCCAACACTCGGGAAACTTGGGCATACGAATTTCCTTGAGCGGCATGGCGGCGATACTTCCTTACAGTGCTTTTAGCGGATCATTATATCCAAGGCCCTGAACCTGCCGTCGCAGGATCGCATTGAGCCCCGACGACCTGCCCGCGACAGAGAAAATGTAACGGGCGCAGGCACTGCACCGATTTTTAGAAGAACATGAGATTTCAGGCACTTTACAGACCCCGAAACGCACACTACAATGCGCCCTCTTTCGTCGGGGGTATAGCTCAGCTGGGAGAGCGCTTGCATGGCATGCAAGAGGTCAGCGGTTCGATCCCGCTTACCTCCACCAGGAAGAAAAGGCTTCGAAACTGCGTCCCCATCGTCTAGAGGCCTAGGACACCGCCCTTTCACGGCGATAACCGGGGTTCGAATCCCCGTGGGGACGCCATACATACCCCGCTTTTTTGGGCGGGTGCGATGCGGAAATGAATTTCGGCATCGTAAGTTGTGGGGGTCAGAACGACTTTTTCCACAGTATCGCGCAGCGCGTCCCGGAGTTCCTCCGGGGTGGCTGCGCCTATATCCTCCGCGATCCCGCGAAGCAGCTTCCGAACATCGCTTGGCGTGATGTTTCGCAGTGCCTGGTCAGCTGCTTTGCCTGAGTCCATCCCTTCAAGCGCCATCGATAACCGCTCGCGCTCGGCCTCCATCGCCTTGATGCTCCGCATCAGCGCCCCTGGCGCGCTCGTTTCGCTGAGAAGTTCGCCGAGGTGCGCTGTTTTTTGATCAATGTTGGTAACGCGCTGCCTCATTGCCTCAGCCTCCGCTTCATCGTAAAACTGATTTCGGTTTGAAACCCCGCCCTTCAGGGCGGAAAGATGAACCCCGGCTCGAAGGGGCGGGGTTTCGGCGACTCTCTTTGGAAGGGGTGTCACCTTTCGGCATATTCAGGCCATTTCGATTTCGGCATAATCAGGCCAGAACCCAGTCATGTCGGGGCTGCCGATTTCGGCATATACCGGCCAGTCTGATTTCGGCATATACCGACCA
>WREK01000045.1 GCA_009779355.1 Betaproteobacteria bacterium
AGGTTGACGCTAGAATCATTGCCCTCTACCGGGACGGGGCCGCCGCCGATACCTTGCGCGAAGGCGACCTCGGTGTGGTCGTGCTCGACGATACGCCGTTCTATGCCGAATCCGGCGGCCAAGTGGGCGACCGGGGCGAACTCCGCGGTGTGGCGGGCATCTTCGCCGTTGAGGATACCCAGAAAATCCAGGCGGCAGTGTTCGGCCAGCACGGCATTGTTAAAACCGGGACGCTACGTGTCGGCGACAAGGTAACTGCCCAAGTGGACATCCTCGCCCGCGCCGCTACCGCCCGCAACCATTCCGTCACCCACATCATGCACAAGGCGCTGCGTGAGGTGCTGGGCGACCACGTCCAACAGAAAGGCTCCCTCGTCGACCCCGCCAAAACCCGCTTCGACTTTGCCCATACCGCGCCGATGAGTGCCGAAGAAATCCGCGCAGTGGAAGCGCGTGTCAACGCCGAGATTTTGGCGAACACTGCAACAGAGGCCGCCGTCATGCCGTTGGAAGCCGCGCAGAAATCCGGCGCGTTGATGCTTTTCGGCGAAAAATATGGCGAAACCGTGCGCGTGCTCGGCATTGGCACATCCAAGGAGCTTTGCGGCGGCACGCACGTGGCCCGCATCGGGGATATCGGCTTTTTCAAGGTTCTTTCAGAATCGGGCATTGCTGCGGGCGTGCGTCGCATCGAAGCCGTGACCGGGGAAAACGCCCTTCACTACACGCAGATGCAGGAGGCGCGCGTCACGGAGATTGCCGCGCTCCTCAAGTCACAGCCCGAAGCCCTCGCCGAGCGCGTTTCCGGCCTGATTGAACAGGCGAAGGCGTTTGAGAAGGAAGTCGTCCGGCTGAAATCGAAACTTGCTGGAAGCCAGGTCGACGACCTTGCCGGGCAAGCGGTCGAAATCGAGGGTAGCGCAAAACTTCTCACTGCCACGCTGGAAGGCATCGACCTCGCAACCTTGCGTGAAACCCTCGACAAACTGAAAGACAAACTCAAATCTGCCGTGATCGTGCTTGCTACCGTGCGTGACGAAAAGGTGAGCCTTATCGCGGGCGTTACTGCAGATTTAACGGGCAGGGTCAAGGCGGGTGAATTGGTGAACTTTGTTGCGCAGCAGGTTGGCGGCAAAGGCGGAGGCAGGGCGGATATGGCGCAGGCCGGGGGGACGGAGCCGGGGAAATTGGCGGGAGCGTTGGGGAGTGTGAGGGAGTGGGTGAACGGAAAGTAGGGATGAAACCGGGCAACAAGAATTTTTCCCGAATGACAATCTGCTTTCTTCTCGGGTCATGGTAGCGAACCAGGGCAGATGAAAGATACAGACCCGGTTAAGGCCAAAGGCCGCCACCCAGCGGCCAAGTCTCTGAAGCGAAGCGCCATTATTTCTTATAATTTGCGATGCTTCGTATCAAAATATACAACCGCCGGGCGGTATCGCTTCGCGATTTGTCCAGGCTGCACACGTATGGCGTCGCTAATGTATCCAGAATGACTATGATGAGCAGTAGTCTGCTGATGCTTTCGGAAAGAGTCGCTCACGGTGTGAAAAGTAGTATAGAATTATAGAATATGAACGAAGGTTCATTGTGAATTTTTCCAAGGAGAAGTAATGCTATGAAGGCTCTCGTGTATCTCACATCTTTCGCGTTGGTATGCTCTTTGAACGCGTGTACGCACATGGTTGGAAAAGACTATCCAAAGTATTTGGAAAATAATGTTGGGGAGTCGCAATTGCCAGCTACAGATAAAGCAGACCAGTATTATCTGCCGCCTCAAACAAAGTCTTTTAGTTATGAATTTCGGTCATTCATAACTGGAGTGGGCAATAAATGGGTAGTCGAGATTGGAAAAATGCTGGATGACACGTTGAAGTCCGTTGATGTGCAGAAAGCGTTTGGAACATTGGCAGCCGTTGATTCAGAATCGGCTCCTGGTACAACACTGGTTTTTGAATTGCAGGATTACAAATTCGAGGACTTTCGCGCAAAGATTTCGCTGAATGTAAAACTCATGAAAACTGGCACACCTGCCTTTGAAAAAAACTATACAAAGGAGGGTAAGGAACAGGGTGGCAAGATGTTCTTAGGCGGAACTTTCGCGCAAAAAAATGCTGTCCAACAATCGACCAAACTGGTTTTGGATGAGATACTCAGAGAACTTATTGCTGACCTCAGCGGGTTGCAGTAGGTGCTTATTACAGTATGGCGAAACTCCGTAGCCCATAAGATGGATAGGGTCTTGGCGAAACCCGTCATGGCAACATCTTGATTTTCTGGAATTAAAAGGGGTTTCGCTATGCTCTGCCCATCCTGCGATTTCTACTTCGGGATCCTACGATCTGGGTTGCCGCAGGAGGAAGGGGCAGGGGAATATTTGGTTCGTATAACATTCCCAACGCATGGGATGGATGGTATGATGGCGACGTTGGGGTTAAAGAGTAGTGGCGTTGCACGTAACGCCACAGGTTGCGGGATCCCGTAAAATGGTTTCGTTTTTCGGGGGGAAATGAAACAACCAGGCAAGGCTAACGCCAGACCTGATTATTGGAGATTGGATCAAAATATGGCTCCCTCTATCGTCGGTATACGTACTGCCCGTGCCGTATTAACGGTAACTGCTTTGTTGGTTTTCACTTTTGGATTGAATGCGTGTAAACCTTCAAATAAAAATTCAGGTGACAAGCAAAGTTTTGAAATGGTTGTTGCCTCGTTTAACGACAAGAAACTCACTCTAAAAGAGATAGACGCAGAACTCGGGGAGTCTTTGTATGATGACAGAAAATTTACTGCTATCGACATGGCCTTTAGGGCTATTCTTGAAGAGAAGGCGAAACAAAAGGGTGTTTCACCCAATGAACTGATGGATACGGAAATTCAGGCACGCTCAAAGCCTCCAACAGAGGAAGAGATGAAGGCTTTATTTGAAGCCAGCCGATCCCAGTTGCCGCCAGATATGACGTTTGAGTCTGTACGTGAAGAGATTGAAGATTTTCTCAAAAGTCAATCCACTGAAACAGCCACTCAAGGAGTCCGAGATGCCTGGTTAGAAGAAGCTAATTTTAAATTTACATTGCCTTTTAAAGCGAAGCGTGTGGATGTAGAGGCCATAGGTCCTTCCATAGGGGCTGATAATGCCAAAATCACCATTGTTGAGTTTTTGGATTTTGAATGTTCTTTTTGTCGGCAGGGTATTCAGTTGGTTGGGGAAGTTATGAAAGCCTATCCAGGCCAGATTAAACTATACTTCCGTCATTTTCCCTTGGATTTTCATGCAAATGCATTAAAGGCTTCCCAGGCAGCGCATTGTGCGCACGACCAAGGCAAGTTTTGGGAATATCATGACATGTTGTTTGAAAACCAGGAAAAGCTGGAAGTTGAAAACTTGAAGGAGTATGCCAATACTTTGGCTCTGGATAGCACTAAATTTACTCAGTGCCTGGATTCTGGACAACATGCCGAAACCGTCCAAAAAGATATGGAGGCAGGAAAGCTGGCAGGGGTGAATGGGACACCGGCATTTTTCGTCAACGGTATGCAGTTGAGTGGCATTCCTCCCATCGAGAAATTCAAAGATGTGATAGAGCAGGAGTTGAAAGCGAAGTGAGGGTGTGAAAAGCTTCCCCTGGCCTGCGATACTTGCCTGAAAATGACAACAAACTATTCAGACCGGCCTTCGGGCCGGTTTGACGTGTACACCCCTTCTAAAGAATCGCCGAAATCCCAGCCTTCGGGCCGAGATCAGGCTTTGAATGCGAATGCCGGTTGCGGTCATTGAATCCCTCGACCACGAAGGCCGCGGGGTTGCGCGGGTGGGTGGCAAGGCTGTATTTGTCGAAGGCGCATTGCTGGGGGAGACGGTCGAATTTGAGACCCTGCGCGTCCGGCCAACTTACGAACAGGCTCGCGCTGTGCGCATTCTCCACGAAAGCGGGTTGCGGGTCGTGCCGCGTTGCCCTCATTCTGGGGTGTGCGGCGGCTGCTCAAACCTGCATCTCGACCCAACGGCGCAGGCGGCGGTGAAGCAGCGGGTGATGGAGGATGCTTTCTGGCATATTGCCAGGCTTCGCCCCGAAATCATTTATCCAGCAATATCCGGACAGGCATGGGGTTATCGCCAGCGCGCCCGGCTCGGCGTGCGGAAAGTTCCGGCCCGGGGCGGAGTGCTGATTGGGTTTCACGAGAAGCGTTCGAGCTATATTGCCGATCTTTCAGTCTGCCCCATGTTGCCGCCGCATGTGTCGGCAATGCTGCCCCGGCTGCGTGCGCTGGTGGAGGGGCTGTCAATTGCCGACCGGGTTCCGCAGGTCGAATTGGTGATGGGCGAGCGAAGGGGTGAGCCGGACGGATTCGTCACCGTGCTGGTGTTCCGTCATCTGTTGTCGTTTTCTGATGCGGATTTGAAACGGCTACAGGTGTTTGGTGAGGAAGAAGGAGTGGACGTCTGGCTGCAACCCGGCCAGCCGGATACTGCGCATCCGCTGGCGGGCGGGGAGTGCGCGTTGTTTTATTCCCTGCCCGAATTCGATGTGTGCCTGACGTTTCGTCCCGGTGATTTCACGCAGGTCAATGTCCACGCCAACCGTTTGCTGGTTCGCCGTGCCATGCAGTTGCTCGACCCATGCGCAGGGGAACGGGTTGGCGATTTGTTTTGTGGCCTGGGCAATTTCACCCTGCCTGTCGCGCGCCGGGGCGCGACGGTGGTGGGGGTGGAGGGCAATGCGGCAATGGTGGCGCGCGCCACAAAGAATGCTTGTGCCAACGGGCTGGATGCGCTTGCCGTGTTTTATGCTGCCGACCTGTTCGAGACGACCGGCGACAGCTTTGCTGCGCTTGGCCCTTTCGACAAGCTCTTGCTCGACCCCCCGCGTGAAGGCGCGATTGCCGTGGTCAAGGCCATCGAGTTGCCCCCGCGCCGTATCGTCTATGTTTCGTGCAATCCTGCTACGCTCGCACGGGACGCCGCCGTGCTGGTGCGGGAAAAGGGCTACGTTTTACGTGGCGCGGGCGTTGCCAACATGTTTGCGCATACCTCGCATGTGGAAACGGTGGCGCTGTTCGAGCGGCCATGAGGGCAAAAGCACAGTTCGATCGTTGAGTGAACGATCTCTTTGTGGGGCATCAGCCGCGCCCGGATGACGGCAGGTGTGACCGCTGCGTCATGGGTGGTTGCGGTGATGGCGCAGGAGTAGGCATTCTTGCCTACGCGCCAGACGTGCAGGTCATAGATATGCGTGCCGCCCGTCTCAATAGAGTCCATGATGTCGTGGACGATAGGATGATCCATCTCCCTGTCCAGCAGTACTTTGCCAGTCTCGACGATGAGCCCTTTTGCCCAGACTGCGACCAATATCGCCCCAATGATACCTGCGGCCGGATCGAGCCAGTCCCATCCGCGCAGCCATCCACCTGCCAGCGCGACAATGGCCAGCACCGAGGTGAGGGCGTCCGTGAGGACGTGAAAGTAGGCCGATTTCAGGTTGAGGTCTTGATGGTGCGTGTGGTGGTGGCCGTGCTCATGTGCGTGGACGGCATTGTGTCGGGCGCGGTCGAAGATCAGCGCGCAGGCGAGGTTGACGGCTAATCCGAGCACGGCTACCAGCATGGCTTCCCGGTAATGGATGGGTTGCGGCGAGATGATTCGTTCCACAGAGCCGGCCACCATCATCGCTGCAATACCGAGCAGGAAAATAGCGCTGGCAAAGCCGCTCAGGACTTCGATTTTCCAGGTGCCAAACGTGAACCGAGAGTCTCCCGCGTAACGCCTCGCCGCCGCGTAGGCTACGGCAGAGAGACCGATTGCCAGGGTATGTGAACTCATGTGCCAGCCGTCGGCCAAGAGAGCCATCGAGTTGAACCACCACCCAGCGGCAATTTCGATCACCATCGTTGCGGCAGTGATCCATGTGACGACCCAGGCGCTACGCTCAGCGATGATGCTCCCTGTGTCGAAAACGCGGTTATGTGTGCAGGGGAAACTGGGTTTGGTGTGCATCGGCATCTTTGCCGGAATTTTAGGCTGAACTACAAGTTTGCCATATCCGAACGTAAGTGGCGCTGCCTTGAAGCATGTGACAGGCAGGGTTTTGCATGACAAAACGCAGTTGTTTATGGAATTTACTACAAGGTGCCTGGTTATATTTGGTTTGTTATTTGTAGCAGGCAGCGGTTTTTAATGTATTTATGTTTTATTACCATTAAAAGAAACCCTCAAAGCATAAAATGCTACTTCGTATAAATACGTATAGTATCTATACGGGCGGTATTTATACTATAAGTAGTATCTACAATTGGCGAAAGAAGAAGATTAATAAAATAATCCACGGCTATGTTGAACGCGATCCTTGAGATTCAGCTTAAGGATTACCAGAAAGGATACTTCATGTCAGTACATCTTGATCAGTTTTGTTTTGAGCGCTTACAGCTAATATGCCGGACGGATATAACTGAAATAAACGATATTGTCGTAGGTAAAAGTAGTGATGGTTGCTGAAGATAATATGAGTATCAGCAAGAAAATATTTATTGCAGCCTCTCTGGTCGGTATCATAATCATTGCATGCGCAGAGTTAGGTTATTTGTCTGCTAACATCTTGGTACCGGAAAATAACGATTATGTCGTTTTTAGCATCATTTTTATCGTCGCGCTTTCACTGCTGGCATTGATACTGGTTATTTCTTCGATCAAGGTAGTGCGCAAGGAAAAGGTCGAAAAAATTCATCGCCTCCTGATAAAACAATTTAAAAACGGAGAAGATTTCACGTACCATTCCAGTAGTGAAATCAAAGAAATCGCGGTGTTCCTTGAAGGAGTGATGAATGATCTGCATGAATTGCTTCAGTTCATCTTGATTAAACTCCAGGCTATTGACCAAAGAGGGGAAATGCTGATCAAGGATATACATCAGGTGGTGGCAGATCAGGACAACCTGTTTTCCCTCAATGCTGCAATCGAGTCAGTACGTTCGCAACATGACGGCTTTTCTGACGTGTACGGTGAGATATTCTCACTCGCCGAATTCCCCGGACGCCTGACAAACGATATACATGAAATGGCTGCGCAACTCCAGATAGACGTCAAGGATCTCATCGTTGAATTGGAGCGTATGTTCAGGCGGTTCGACCCCAACCGGGTCAGTACGCCGGCAGGCGCGGATGCTGTCCAGAAAGGAAAGGCGATTACTGCGCCAAGTGGGGCAGATGCTTCCAAGTGACTTTTGGAGCCTTTTCGGTTTAGCCGTTTTTTTTATTGCCCGCGCAGGAATAAGCGGTCGAGGTCGGCCAATGTGAATTGCTTCCAGGTAGGGCGCCCGTGGTTGCATTGGGCGGCCCGTTCGGTTTTTTCCATTTCACGCAGCAGGGCGTTCATTTCCGGTAGGGTCAGTTGCCGGTTGGCGCGCACGGCTCCGTGACAGGCCATCGTGGCGAGCAGGTCGTTGCGTCGTTGGACGATGACTTCAGATGCTGGATATTCGCGCAGTTCTTCCAGCAACTCGTGCAGCAGTTCTGCCAACGGCGCGTTGGCGAGGAGTACCGGGGCAGTGCGCACGGCAAGTTCTCGGGGACCTGCAGCCGAGGTTTCAAACCCCATTTTATGCAGGATTTCCGCGTGGGATTCCGCCGTTGCCATTTCCACCGGACTTGCGCTGAATATCACAGGAACCAGCAAACGCTGCACGGAAGGCGCGCCATCGAGCACGGTTTTGAGTTTTTCGTAAAGAATGCGCTCGTGGGCGGCGTGCATGTCGATGAGTGTAAGCCCTTTGGCGTTTTGCGCCAGGATGTAGGCGCCGTGCAGTTGGGCAAGGGCGTAACCAAGCGGGTTGTCTTCGTTTGCCCCGGTGGCGGATTCAATGGCGAATTTATTTTGCGCGGGATTTGTTTCTGCCGGGAACGCGGCGGGCGGGTGTGGCTGGGCGCCGGCTGCGAAGCTGAAATAAGCCTGACTTGCCGAGTCCATGGCGATGCGCCCTGGCGCGGCTGCGAGGTGTTCTGAGGGTAGGGGATATTGTCCGGCGGCGCCGGCTGATGTGGGCAAGGAAGAGGGCAGGGTGACGGGATCGATTTTCCGTCCAGCCATTCGCGTTTCCGCCTGCCCTGCGGCTGTACCGCTCAGCGCTCGGGACAGAGTGTGAAATACAAATTGATGCACGCCACGGGAGTCACGGAAACGGACTTCGGTTTTGGCTGGATGCACGTTGACGTCGACACCCGCCGGGTCAAGTTCGAGAAAGAGCACGAAGGCCGGATAGCGGCTGTTGTGCAGGATGTCGGCGTAGACTTGGGAGATGGCGTGGCTGAGCAGTTTGTCGCGCACATGCCGACCGTTTACGAAGAAATATTGCGCATCGCGCCGGTTGCGGGCATAGGTCGGCAGACTGACGAAGCCGGTGAGCCTGATCGCGCCTTCCGCGCGGATTTCGTGCGCCTGTTCCAGAAAGTCGTCCCCTATCAACGTGGCGGTGCGCATGCGCATTTCGCCCATACTCAGACGGTGAAGCACGCGTTTGTTGTGGGCAAGCTGCATGGCGACATCGGGTCGGGCAAGCGCGATGCGGCAGAAAATTTCTTCGCAGTGGGCAAACTCGGTGGCGTCAGTCCTGAGAAATTTGCGCCGGGCTGGGGTGCTGTAATAGAGATCGGAAACGTCGACGACCGTGCCGCGATTGAGAGCGGCGGGTGTCGGTTCGCGGAGTGCGGAATCGACTTTCCAGGCGCGGTTCGCGCCTTCAGCGCGACTGGTGATACTGGTGCGGGCAATGGCGGCAATGGCAGCCAGTGCCTCGCCGCGAAAGCCCATCGTGCCGACCCGTTCGAGGTCTTCAAGGCTGCTGATTTTGCTGGTGGCGTGGCGTTCCAGAGCGAGGGCGAGTTCGTCGCGCGGGATGCCGCGACCGTCATCGGAGACGAGGATGCGGCGCACACCGCCCGCATCCAGTTGTACGTCGATAACCTTTGCCCCGGCGTCAAGCGCGTTTTCCAGTAACTCCTTGAGTACCGAGGCTGGGCGTTCGACCACCTCGCCTGCAGCGATTTGATTAATGAGTAGTTCGGGCAGGCGGTGGATCGGTGGCATGGTCAGATAGCCTGGCATGGATTCAGAGAACTTCGGCGGCGTAGTCAGCCAGCCGCGAGCGTTCGCCTCGTTGCAGGGTGATATGTCCAGCATGCGGCCAACCTTTGAAGCGGTCGACGACAAACGACAGACCCGATGAACCTTCGGTGAGATAGGGGGTGTCGATCTGTGCGATATTGCCGAGGCAAGCCACTTTTGTTCCAGGACCTGCGCGGGTGATGAGGGTTTTCATCTGCTTCGGGGTGAGGTTTTGCGCTTCGTCAATGATAAGGAATTTCTGTATGAAGGTGCGCCCACGCATGAAGTTCAGGCTCTTGATCTTGATGCGGCTACGCACGAGGTCGACCGCCGCTGCACGTCCCCATTGACCAGTTTCGCCAACAGTCCCGTTCAATACGTCCAGGTTGTCTTCAAGCGCACCCATCCAGGGAGCCATTTTTTCTTCTTCCGAACCCGGCAGGAAACCGATATCTTCGCCGACCGGCACGGTGACGCGGGTCATGATGATCTCGGAGTAGCGTCTGGTTTCCAGCACCTGCGTAAGTCCAGCGGCCAGCGCCAGGAGCGTTTTGCCGGTTCCGGCTTGGCCGATCAGGGTGACGAAGTCGATTTCCGGGTTCATCAGGAGGTTGAGGGCGAAATTCTGTTCGCGGTTGCGTGCGGTAATGCCCCATACGCTGTTCTTGTTGTGGCGGAAATCGACCAGGGTTTCGAGTACGGCAGTACGTCCGGCCTGTTCGCGCACCCAGGCTTCAAAGGGGCATTCGCCGTCCAGATGGACGAACTCGTTGAGCAGAAGGCGGCTCGCCACCGGGCCGGTAACGCGGTAGGCGGTGTGGCCTTCCGTTTTCCATGACTCCATGCCGACAGCATGTATTTCCCAGAAATCGATGGGCAATTCACAGGAGCCGGAGTAGAGCAGTTCGCTGTCTTCCAGCACTTTGTCATTGAAATAATCCTGCGCCGCCAATCCCATAGCGCGCGCTTTGATCCGCATGTTGATGTCTTTGGTGACGAGAATGACCGCGCGTTCGGGTTCGCGTCGGGCCAGGAACATCAGCACTGAAAGGATCTGGTTGTCGCTTTTGACGGTGGGTAGCCCGGCAGGCAATTCGACCTTGATCGCTTCGGTTTGCAGGAACAACCGGCCACTGGCAAGGCCGTGCGAAGGCGCTTTCAGCGCAATGCCAGAAGTGATGCCGTCGGGTACGGTAGAGACGATTTCGTCGAGCATGCGGCTGGCCTGACGGGCATTGCGCGCAACCTCAGACAAACCTTTCTTGTTGTTGTCGAGTTCTTCCAAAGTCATGATTGGAATGTAAATGTCATTCTCTTCAAAACGGAACATGCTCGTGGGGTCATGCATGAGGACGTTGGTGTCGAGCACAAAGAGCTTGGGGGAGGCAGGGGATTTTTTTGTCTTGCGGGAAGTGGGCATGGAGGAAACCTCAAGCGCGGGGCTGGGAAATAACCCACTAAGAGTAGCGGAGACTATTTGGCAGGGCAATCGCCTGATGGCAGTAGGGACACGCTGAACAATTCCTGAGCGTTCTGGCATCACAGGTGCGGGTTTCAAACCCGCCCAAAACATAGCCTGATACATGGCCTGCAAGCCGACGAACGGACGTGTTTGAAACCCGCACCTGCGCTGCCCGGATGGAATAAATCAGCGTCTCCCTAATGGCAGTAGGGATTAGTCAAGAAGCAGCGCCGCTATCACCGCCCGGTTTTCGAGGGCGAGGATATTGTAGGTGCGGCAGGCGGCGGGCAAATCCATTGGTTCGACGGATACACCGGCTTCGATGAGTGGGCGCAATAACGCCGGGGCGGGGAAGCGTTGGCGTTGGCCCGTGCCGAGCAGGACGATCTTCGGGCCGAGGGCCGCAAGGGCGGCAAAACCGTCGGTGGTCAGCGCATCAAACCCTGCTGCCCAGCCGGGAACGACGCGCTCTGGAGTGACGACCAAGTGGGTATCGTGGCGTACATGGTTGATGGTGACGAAGCGTTCGCCGTGGCTGGTAATGAGGTTGATGCCGGGGGAGCGGCTAAGGTGGAGCTTCATCAGAAAATAAGCTTCAGCTCTTCGAGAGCCTTTTCGTCACGTTGGTTCAGAAAGACCCCAAACAAATGGAGTGATTTTTTTGCGGTCTGATCGCCTTGATCAACTGCCTTTCTTAACCATTTTTGGGCTTCGGTAATGTTTTGCGCAGTTCCCTGACCTTTTGCGTGCATTACCCCGATATTGTGTTGGGCGGTGGTGTCACCACGTTCTGCAATCTTGAAATACCATTTCAGGGCTTCTGCGTAACGCGGTTCCATGAGTCCGTCACAACCGGCGTATGTTTTCGCAAGAAAGGTTTGAGCTAGCAAATGCCCCTGTTCCGCTGCTCTCGTATACCACTTCAGGGCTTCTTCAATGTCCTGATCCGCGACACACCAACCCGTGGAATACATGTATCCAAGCTCATGCTGGGCATCCGCGAGTCCCTGTTCCGCCGCTTTTTGAAACCATTGCACGCCTTTTTCTTCATTTTCCCTGCCGCCCATGAACCAGCAATAAATTCCCGCGAGTTCAAATTGGGCTTTCACGTCTCCCTGTTCTGCCGCCTGACGAAATACTTCCGTTGCCATTTGAAACCATCTTGCGGATTCTTCTCCATACCATTTGGCGTCTTTTTCACCACAGAAAAGAGCTAATGCGGCGGCAACCGTTTTGATTCTTTTGTTCTGGCTCTCGCTTTTGGCCATGTCATATATTTCTCCCAGGCGGCACTGTGCTTCCGCATCACCGTTTTCAGCCGCCTGGTGAAACCCTTCCATTGCCAGTTGAATCCATTTAATGGCTTCTTCTTCGTTTTTTTTATTGGCCGGGAGCCTGGAGTACATCAGCCCAAGTTCATACTGAGCCTTTGAGTATCCCCGTTCCGCTGCCTTGAGGTAGCACTGCATGGCTTTTGCCAGATCCTGCTTGATTCCCCTGCCTTCTTCGTACATGCGCCCGAGGTCGTATTGAGCCTGTGCATCTCCGTGATCTGCTGCAAGTTTTATTTCTTCAGAGCGTTTTATCAACTCAAATAAAGACATGTGTTTCTCCTATGTTGGTGGATCGATTATTTCTTTGGAACCCTGGTTGCGCACGCGACTTGTTGCACACTCATGTGTATCCAACATAGCCGTAAGGCCGGATAGGGAATTGGTTGGCAAGTCAAACCGGGATTGTTTCCTTAACCTCCCGCTGCCAATTCCGCAAGCAGGATGCTCTGGGCAGAGTGAGTGGCACGGCGTGGGGTTTTGCGGCGGTAACGGCCATCTGATTGCATTTCCCATGCCTGGGTGTTGTCGAGGAGGTAGCAACGCAAGCCTTCTTTAATGACCCGGCGCTTGAGTTGCGGGTCGAGTATGGGGAAGGCGGTTTCGATGCGGCGGAAGAAGTTGCGCGGCATCCAGTCGGCGCTCGACAGGTAAACCCGGTCTTCGCCGTCTGTGCGGAAATACATGATGCGGTGGTGTTCCAGGAACCGCCCAACAAGCGAGCGTACGCGGATATTTTCCGAGAGTCCCGGCACGCCTGGGCGCAGGGCGCAGGGGCCGCGTACGATGAGGTCGATTTCCACCCCGGTACGGGAGGCTTCATAGAGCGCCTCGATGGTTTCGGGTTCGAGCAGGGCGTTGATTTTGGCGATGATGCGCCCGCGCCGACCCGCGCGTGCGATTTCGGTTTCGTTTTTGATGGAGGCGACGACGTTGGGTTGGAGCGAGAACGGGGCCTGCCACAGATGGGTGAGGGCGGAGGGCTGGCCAAGGCCGGTGATCTGTTTGAATATTTCGGCGACATCTTCGCCGATTTGCTCATTAGCGGTCAGCAGGCCGAAATCGGTATAGAAACGCGTAGTGCTGGGGTGGTAATTGCCGGTACCTAGATGAACATAGCGGCGTAGCCCCTCGGTTTCGCGGCGCACGAGCATGAGCAGCTTGGCGTGTACCTTGTAGCCGAAAACGCCATAGACGACGTGCGCGCCTGCTTCTTCAAGGCGGTTGGCCCAGGAGATATTGGCTTCTTCGTCGAAACGGGCCATGAGTTCAAGGACGACGGTGATTTCCTTGCCTTTTTGCGCGGCACGCACGAGGTGTTCCATGAGCACCGAGTCGGTTCCGGTGCGATAGACGGTCATCTTGATGGCGACGACTTGTGGGTCGTCCGCGCCTGCGCGCAGGAGTTCGATGACTGGGGCGAAACTCTGGAAGGGATGGTGGAGCAGGACATCGTGTTCGCGGAGGATGGAGAAGATGTCGCCCCGGCTTTTGAGCGATTTGGGTAGCCCAGGCTGGAAGGGCGGGTATTTGAGGTCGGGACGGTCGACCCAGTCGGGGACTTGCATCATGCGGACAAGGTTGACGATGCCCGGGGTGGTATACAGGTCGGTGCGGTCGAGTTGGAAATGCTGGAGGAGGAAGTCGACCATTTTTTCGGAGCAGTTATCGGCCACTTCCAGCCGCACGGCGTCGCCGTAGTGACGTTGCTGGAGTCCCCCTTTGAGTTGGGCGCGCAGGTCTTTGACCTCTTCTTCATCGACGAAAAGGTCGGTGTTGCGGGTGACGCGGAATTGGTAGCAGCCATGCACATGCATGCCGTCGAAGAGTTCGTCGACATGGGTGTGCAGGACGGATGAAAGGAAAACGTAGGTGTAGGGTGCCTGGCAGATCCGATCCGGCAGGCGGATGATGCGGGGGAGTACCCGGGGCGCCTGCACGATGGCAGTGTTCGAGATGCGGCCAAAAGCATCGCGCCCTTCGAGATCCACGGCAAAGTTCAGGCTCTTATTGAACACCCGTGGGAAAGGGTGCGCGGGGTCGAGCCCGATGGGGGTGAGCACGGGCATGACTTCGCGCCGGAAGAAATCGTGTATCCAGTCGCTTTGCGCTTCGTCCCAAATTCCGCGCCGCAGAAAAAAGACGCCTTCACGCTCCAGTGCGGGAAGGATATCGTCATTGAGCAGGGCGTATTGTGCGGACAGTATCTGGTGCACTTCGTCGTTGACGCGCGCGAGCAGTTCGGCAGGCAGAATGCCGTCTGTGGCGACGGCATTGTTGCCGATGCGGATCTGTTCGCGGATGCCGGAAACCCTGATCTCGAAGAACTCATCGAGGTTGCTCGATACGATGCACAGGAACCTCAACCGTTCAAGGAGAGGAACCTTTGGGTCGGCGGCCTGCGCGAGTACGCGGCGCTGGAATTGCAGCAGGGAGAGTTCGCGGTTGATGAATTGTTCCGCGTCGTAGGAATTGTTGTTGAGCGGGGCGTTCATGATGTTTGTTCCTGCCAGAATGGTGACGTGATTATGTGACATAAACCGATACAGTGGTAGTTACTGAATTATCAGACAGCTTTTGCCTAATAAAATCATCAACTGTCTAACAGGGTGCTCAAAAACTATTTTTTCAGGTGCCAGAGTCCACAAGACAGGCCAAAATCAGTCCGAAAAGCAGCTTTACAAGGTAGTTTTCGGCCATTTTTGGCCTTGTAGACATAGGTTTC
>WREK01000046.1 GCA_009779355.1 Betaproteobacteria bacterium
CGGGATGGGATGCAAGGCGCAAACCACAGCCATAGCCGTCGCTATGGCGAGGATTTGCAACGCCGCAGACCGCCCGACTCCGCAGATGCACACGGCGCGGCGACTTGTTCAGACCATCCTTAAGATCAATCGCCTGGTTCATCGTAGAATCGGTTTTGGTTTGAAGCCCCGCCCTTCATGGCGGAAAACCGAACCCCGGCCTGAAGGCCGGTTCTGAATAGTTGCTTTGCGCACCGGCTTAAAATGGGTGAAGCCTGCAAACGTTCTCAGTAAGATACGCCCCTGATGGTTGCCCTTTCACCCCGGCCTTCAGGCTGGAGACTGTTTTTAATGCGCGTCCAATGCCATGGCGCATGACCTCGAAGCCCATACTCCCGTGATGCAGCAATACCTGCGCCTCAAGGCGCAGCACCCAGGTACGCTGCTTTTCTATCGCATGGGGGATTTTTACGAACTTTTTTTCGACGATGCTGAAAAAGCCGCGCGCCTGCTCGACATCACCCTGACCACGCGCGGGAAATCTGCCGGACAGGCCATCAAGATGGCGGGGGTTCCTTTCCATGCCGTCGAGCAATACCTGACGCGACTCGTCAAACTCGGCGAATCGGTTGTTATCGCAGAGCAGGTTGGCGAGCCTGGCGCAAACAAGGGGCCGATGGAACGGGCCGTGAGCCGCATCGTCACTCCTGGCACGGTCACCGACGCGGCCCTGCTCGATGAACGCAGGGATTCGCTGCTGCTTGCGCTCAACATCCATCGCGGCGTGCTTGGCCTGGCTTGGCTCAACCTCGCCAATGGCGATCTGCGGCTGACTGAAGCGCCTTCCGAAACCCTTGTTTCGCAGTTCGAGCGCCTGGCTCCAGCGGAAGTGCTCGTCCCCGACGGCCTTGCCCTACCACTCATTGAGACCCTTGCCCCAGCATTGCGGCGGCTCGCGGATTGGCAATTCGACCCCAAGACCGCCGCCCAACTGTTTGCCGAGCATTTCGGTGTCCGCGATCTCACTGGGTTCGGCGCCACCGGGTTGTCGGTTGCCATTGGCGCGGCGGGTGCGCTGCACGACTATGCCCGCGCTACGCAGCGCCAGAGCCTTGCGCACGTCACCCGGCTCATCGTCGAACGCGATTCCGAATTCCTGCGGCTGGACGCTGCCACACGGCGCAATCTCGAACTCACCGAGACCCTGCGCGGCGAGAGCGCTCCCACTTTGCTGTCCCTGCTCGATGCCTGCGTCACCAGCATGGGCAGCCGCTGGTTGCGGCATGCCATACACCACCCGCTACGCGACCCCGCTATTCCCGCCGCACGCCACCGTGCCGTAGCCGCGCTGCTTGAAGAGAACGCCAACGGTCATCCCCGCGCCGATGCGCTCAGGCGCATCATCAAAGGCGTCGCAGACATTGATCGCATCACCGCGCGCGTAGCTCTCAGAAACGCCCGTCCCCGTGATCTCTCTGCATTACGTGAAAGCCTCGTTCATTTGCCCGAACTGCTCCCCGTGCTTGTGGATTCATCCAGCGACCTGCTTGAAGAGCTTGCCGCCAGCCTCGAACTGCCCCCTGCGCCGCGCGAGCTTCTCGTCCGCGCCATTGCCCCAGAGCCCGCCGCCTTCGTGCGCGACGGCGGCGTCATCGCTGCCGGGTTCGATGCCGGACTCGACGAATTGCGCGATATCCAGGCCCATTGCGGCGATTTCCTCATCAGCCTCGAAGAGCGGGAACGCACCCGCACCGGCATTGGCAGCCTCAAGGTCGAATTTAACAAGGTTCACGGTTTCTACATTGAAGTCAGCCACGCCAACACTTTGAAAGTCCCCGCCGACTACCGCCGCCGCCAGACCCTGAAAAACGCCGAGCGTTACATTACGCCGGAACTCAAAGCATTCGAGGACAAAGCCCTGTCTGCCCAGGAACGGGCACTTGCGCGCGAAAAGATGCTCTTCGACGCCGTACTCGACGAACTTGCCCCATTCATCCCTGCCTTCCAGCGTGCCGCCCGCGCCATTGCCACGCTCGATACCCTCGCAGCTTTTGCCGAAGCCGCGCGTTGCCACGGCTACGTCGCCCCCGTATTTTCCGCCCAGCCGGGCATCCGCATCACTGGAGGCCGCCACCCTGTCGTAGAGCGTCAGGTCGAACACTTCATCCACAACAGCGCAACCCTTGCTCCCACTCGGCGCATGCTCCTCATTACCGGCCCGAACATGGGCGGCAAATCCACCTTCATGCGGCAGGTGGCACTCATCGCCCTCATGGCCCACATCGGGTGTTTCGTCCCTGCCGAGCAAGCCCAACTCGGCCCACTGGATGCCATTTACACCCGCATCGGCGCATCCGACGACCTCGCCTCGGGCCGTTCCACCTTTATGGTTGAAATGACCGAAGCCGCCGCCATCCTTCACGGCGCAACCGAACATAGCCTCGTGCTGATGGACGAAGTAGGCCGGGGGACATCCACATTCGACGGTCTCGCCCTCGCTTTTGCCATTGCCCGCCACCTGTTGGAAAAAAACCGCAGTCTCAGCCTTTTTGCCACCCACTACTTCGAGTTGACGCGCTTGAACTCCGAACACCCCGAATGCGCCAACGTTCATCTCGACGCTGTCGAACACGGGCACAGCATCGTATTCCTGCACGCACTCGAAGACGGTCCGGCGAGCCAGAGCTACGGTATTGAAGTTGCCGCGCTGGCGGGCATCCCGGCCACTGTCATCCGCGAAGCGCGCCGGCGGCTACGCGCCCTGCAAAATCGCGCCATCGATGCGGGGCCTCAGGCCGACCTTTTCGCTACGTTGCCGGAAGCAGAAATTCCGGTCTCGCATCCAGCCCTGACCGAACTCGCCGCCATCGACCCGGACACCCTCTCCCCGCGCGAAGCGTTGGAGAAGCTCTACGCGCTCAAGAAGTTGCTTGGTTGATAGCCGTTTCCTACGTTTTACCTTGACCTCTTCCCTGCCCGCTACTAACATCACGACCTTTCCGGGTTGTTAGCTCAGTTGGTAGAGCAGCGGACTTTTAATCCGTTGGTCGCAGGTTCGAATCCTGCACAACCCACCAAAAAATCAAAGGGTTGCAGCAATGCAGCCCTTTTTTTTTTGACAGGGCTAGCACCGGGCTAGCACAAAAAACGCCCTTCACTCTCTCAAAAGTAACAGTCCCCAACCAGGATATGCCCTGTTTTACCGTCCCCAAAACGGCCTTTCCTGATGCAATAGCAACCTTCAAAAAATCCGAGAAATTTATGGTTTTGTCGGTAACATCCAGCAATCACGCGAGTTTGCGCGTAACACACGTTAAAACCTTGGGGAAACCGTAACCAGTTGCAAGCGTGTTGGGGTTCAGTCGCCAGTTGGAAAATTTTGCACTATCCTGTTGTTCTTTCCACCGGTTGGTCGCCCTATGCACACGAATAACAGCGAATGCAGAATCCTCACCATCAAGGAATTCGCTGAATACCTGAAAGTTACGGAGTGGACGAGCTACTGCCTCGCGGCAACCAAGAATATCCCGGCCTTCAAGGCCGGTGGAATTTGGCGATTTCGCACAGCGGGCATAGACGGTTGGATCGCGGCTAAGTCGAAGAAGTCGGATGCGAAATGAACGCACACCGAACGAAGCCTTCGAGGATGTTTGCCTGATGGAAATCATCGACAACATCAATTACCTGCTCGGTGACGACCTGAAGCAGACCCTCCAGCCCGGCGCAAAGCTGAAGGTTGCTGCGTCCTGCTTCTCGATGTACGCCTACGAGGCGCTTAAAGCAGAGTTGGAAAAGATAGAGGAACTGCGCTTCATTTTTACCGCACCCACTTTCGTTGCGAATGAGGTGACCGACAAGATTCGCCGTGAGCGCAGGGAGTTCCACATCCCCAAGCTTGACCGCGAGCGAAGCCTCTACGGTAGTGAGTTCGAGATTCAACTGCGCAACAAACTTACACAGCGCGCCATCGCCAAGGAATGTGCTGACTGGTTGCAACGCAAAGCCAAGTTTCGCAGCAACCGCAGCAAGGCTCCGATGCAGCAGTTCGCATGCGTGCAATCAGTAGAGGCAAACGCCGCCTACCTGCCGTTGCATGGCTTCACCGCTGTCGATTTGGGCTACCAGCAAGGTAACGCCGTTTCCAACTTGGTCAACAAGATGGATGAACCAAGCTTCACGGCCACCTACCTGAGTTTGTTCGATCAAATCTGGAACGACCAAGAGAAGCTGGAAGACGTCACAGCGAAAATCTGCGACCACATCGCCTCGGTATATCAGGAGAATTCGCCGGAGAGTATCTACTTCTTGATGCTCTACAACATTTTCAACGAGTTCCTCGACGATATTGACGAAGACGTCCTGCCCAATGATCGCACGGGCTACCAGGACACGCTGATCTGGAACAAGCTCTTCAACTTCCAAAAGGATGCGGCTACCGGCATCATCAACAAGCTGGAAACATATAACGGCTGCATTCTCGCTGACAGCGTCGGCCTCGGCAAAACTTTCACTGCGCTCGCGGTTATCAAATATTACGAATTGCGCAACCGCTCGGTGCTGGTGCTCTGCCCTAAGAAGCTGGCGGACAACTGGCTCAACTACAACCGCAACCTCAAGACCAACATTTTCGCCCGTGACCGCTTCAACTACGACGTGCTTTGCCATACCGACCTGAACCGCACCAGCGGCGAATCCTTTGGCACGCCACTCAACCGCATCAATTGGGGCAACTATGACCTCGTCGTCATCGACGAATCGCACAACTTTCGCAACAACGATGCTTCTTATAAGGATAAGGAAACCCGTTACCAAAAGCTGATGAACAAGGTCATCCGCGAAGGCGTGAAGACCAAAGTGCTGATGCTTTCCGCCACGCCGGTCAACAACCGCTTCACCGATCTGCGCAACCAGCTTGCGCTCGCGTACGAAGGCGATTCCGAAAACCTCAGCAAGAAGCTGCGTACCAGCAAGTCGGTGGAGGAAGTCTTCCGCAACGCGCAAAAAGCTTTCAATGCCTGGTCAAAATTGCCGCCGGAAGAGCGTACGCCGCGTGCGATCCTGGACGCGCTGGATTTTGATTTCTTTGAGTTGCTGGACAGCGTCACCATCGCACGTTCGCGCAGGCACATCCAGACTTTTTACGACACAAAGGACATCGGCCACTTCCCCGAACGCCGCAAGCCTTTGGCGTTCCATTGCGCCCTGACCACGCGGTCGGACGTGATGGGGTTCAACGAGATTTTCGAGCAACTGACCGAACTCATGCTTGCGGTGTATGCACCGGCCAAATACATCCTTGCCAGCAAACGGCAGCAATACATCGACCGCTACAACGAACAATCCGGCGATGAGAAGGGCAACCTAAGTCTGGAAGGCCGTGAAAGTGGCCTGCAACGCTTGATGACGGTGAACCTGCTCAAGCGATTGGAAAGCTCCGTCCAGTCATTCCGGCTCACGTTGCAATCCCTACAAGCCAACCACCGGAACACGCTGGCCAAGATCGCAACCTTCTGTCAGACCGACAGTTCCGCCAGCGTGACGGACTTGACCGAGGTGCTGGAAGACCTCGACACCGAGGAAGATGACCTGCTCGATGAACTCGATCAGGGCGGTGACATCGGCGGCAGGGTCAAGATCAGTTTGGCCGACATGGATTTGCCCTCGTGGGAGCATGACCTCAAGGTCGATCTCGCCAATATCGAGGCGCTGTTGGCCTCGATGGACAGGATCACGCCAGCCGACGATGCCAAGCTCCAGCATCTCAAGGGTCACGTGTTGAACAAGATCGCCAGCCCCATCAACTCCAGCAACAAAAAAGTCCTGATCTTTACCGCCTTTGCCGACACTGCCGATTACCTGTTCGCCAATCTTGCCCCCACGCTGAAGGCTCTGAAACTGCACACAGCCAAGGTTACGGGCAGCGACCGGCCCAAATCCACCATGCCCAAAGCATATGACTTTCAGGAACTGCTGACGCTGTTCTCGCCACGCTCGAAGGAAAAGGCCATCGTGCTACCCAACGAACCGGCAGAAATCGATCTGCTTATCGGCACTGACTGCATCTCCGAAGGCCAGAACCTTCAGGACTGCGACTACCTCATCAACTACGACATCCACTGGAATCCGGTACGTATCATTCAGCGGTTCGGGCGCGTGGATCGGATCGGTTCGCCCAACAGCAGCATCCAGTTAGTGAACTATTGGCCCGACATCTCACTGGACGAGTACATCAACCTCAAAGAGCGCGTCGAAAACCGGATGATGATTGTGGACGTCACCGCCACGGGTGACGATAACGTCATTTCTGCAAAAGCCAACGACATGTCTTATCGCAAGGAGCAACTGCGCCGCTTGCAAGAGGAAGTCATTGAATTGGAAGATCTGAAAACTGGCGTTTCCATTACCGATCTGGGTCTCAACGATTTCCGCATGGACTTGCTGAACTACGTCAAGACCCACGGCGAACTCGACAAATCGCCCAACGGCCTGCATGCCGTCGTGCCTGCCAACCCTGATCTGAGTCTTGCTCCCGGCGTTATCTTCACGCTGCGCAACCGTAATTCAGGCGTGAACTCGCCCGCGCACCTGCCGCAACACAACCGACTACATCCGTATTACCTCATTTACATCAACCGCACAGGAGAAGTCGTCCACGACCACACCGAAGTCAAGCGCCTGCTCGATCTGGCGCGCTCGTGCTGCAAGGGGCAGGTAGAGCCGATAGCCGATGTCTGCCAACGCTTCAACAAGGCCACGGCGGATGGGCGCAAGATGCAGCCATATTCCGATCTGCTCAACAAGGCCATCCGTTCGATGATTGAGGTCAAGGAAGAAAAAGACCTCGATAGCCTGTTCAGCGGCGGCAAAACTACGGCGCTCACACACACCATTTCGGGGCTGGACGACTTCGAACTGATCGCCTTTCTGGTGATACAGGAGGCCGGATGAGCCACTCCAGTCCTGCATCGGAGCATCCGGCCTTCATCAGTTACCCCGCCCAAGCTGCCTTTGGGCGCACGCTGCCCAAGGCTAAAGTGTATGAGCACAGCGGAGCCAATGTCCGGCTCAAAGACCTGTTCGTCAAGCAAGTCGAGCGGATCGTCTGGGCGTTCAAACTGGCTCCGGAGACGATTCACCTTCCTGCCCGCCCCGGCGTGCAGGAAATTCAGGTCTTCAACCTCCAACTGAAAACGCCGGAGTTGCACCGCGACGTATTGCGCTGCATCGACGGAGCCATTCCGTTCCCCATCGTGTTTGAACTGGCCTTCGAGGGCAGGACGCAGGTCATCGCTGCCTTCAAACGGCCGAACGAAGCCGATGCCAGCCGCTGGGTGACATCGGACTACTTTACGACGAACTGGCTACCGGTCGACTGCCAGCGCACGGCCATGCCCGTGGCTTTGCACATGTGCGGCCTGTATGAGCAACTGCTGTACCGTCTGATCCCATTGACCGCACGGCCACAGGAAACGCTGGTAGACCTGGTCGTTCGCGTGGAACAGGCGCAAGCCAAACAGCACGAGTTGGACAAAACAGCAGTCCGGCTGGCGAAGGAAAAGCAGTTCAACCGCAAGGTGGAGATCAATGCTGAACTGCGGAAACTAAAAACAGATTTGGAAGGACTCAAGTAATGACAGACAACGCCATACAATCACTCAAAACCCGCTTCGACGCTCTCAGCCAGCGCATACCGGACGAGAACATCGAGTTCTGGTTCGCCCGTGACCTGATGGAGCCGCTAGGCTACAGCCGTTGGGAGAACTTCCAGACGGCGATCGAGCGTGCCATAGAGTCTTGTAGATCAACAGGTTATGACCCAGACAACCATTTTCGTGGCGCCACGAAAATGGTCAGGGTAGGCAGTGGCGCCGAGCGTCCGGTGGAAGAATTCATGCTCACCCGCTACGCCTGTTATCTGGTGGCGCAGAACGGCGATCCGCGCAAGCAACCCATCGCCTTCGCGCAGAGCTACTTCGCCCTCCAGACCCGCAAGCAGGAACTCATCGAAGACCGGATGCGTCTACAAGCCCGGCTCGACGCACGTGAGCGCCTGCGGGAATCCGAGAAAACGCTGTCGCAGAACATCTACGAACGCGGCGTGGACGATGCTGGTTTTGGCCGCATTCGCGCTCAAGGCGATGCCGCCCTATTTGGCGGCAACACCACCCAAATGATGAAGGAACGCTACGGCATCGTGCAGACCCGTCCGTTAGCCGACTTCCTCCCTACACTGAGCATTGCCGCCAAGAACCTGGCCACCGAGATGACCAACCACAACGTCATGCAGGATGACCTGCAAGGTGAGCGCGCCATCACCCGCGAGCATGTGCAAAACAACCACAGCGTGCGCGAGATGCTTGGTCAACGCGGCATCAAGCCTGAACAGCTACCGGCGCAAGAGGACATCAAGAAATTGGAGCGGCGCGTCAAGTCCGACGAAAAGCGCCTGGAAAAGCAGTCCGGCAAACTGCCGAAACCGGATACCGAGAAGTGATATGAACAAACTGAAAATGCACTCACCCAACCTGACCGACACCAACATCGAGCGTATTCGCGAATTGTTTCCGGGTTGCGTGACCGAGGTGCAGGGAGAGGATGGCAGTGTGAGGCTGGCGGTGGATTTTGACCAGTTGCGGCAAGAGTTGTCCGCTTCTTTGGTGGAAGGGCCGCAGGAACGCTATCACCTGAACTGGCCGGGCAAGCGCGAGGCGCTGCTGACGGCCAATGCGCCGATTGCCAAAACGCTGCGGCCTTGTCGGGAAGAAAGCGTGGATTTTGATACTACGAAGAATCTGTTTATTGAAGGGGACAATCTGGATGCGTTGAAGCTGTTGCAGGAGACGTATCTGGGGAAGGTGAAGTTGATTTACATTGATCCGCCGTATAACACGGGTAATGATTTTATTTACGAAGATGATTTCGCTGAAGATGCATGTGAATATCTTCGACGCTCCAATCAGTTCGATGAAGGTGGTGGCCGATTGGTGACCAATACAGATTCCAATGGACGGTTTCACTCGGACTGGCTATCAATGATCTACTCACGACTTAGGTTGGCACGTAACCTTCTTCGCGAAGATGGGCTGATTTTCATTACGATTGACGATGGCGAGGTGGCTAACTTGCGGCATTGCTGCGATGAGATTTTCGGAGGCTCGAATTTCGTCGCGCAGATCGCTTGGGAAAAGCGTTACACGAGATCTAATAATGCCAAACGGTTCTACTCGCTTAAAGACAATATCCTTGTATTTCGGCGTTCAGAGGCGCTTAAAGTTATCAAGGAGAAACGGTCTGAAAAAGCAGATTCCGGTTATCGAAATCCAGACAACGACCCTCTTGGCCCTTGGATAACATCTTCATATGTGAATCCGGCAACAAGAGAAGCGCGACCGAATCTTGTTTATGGAATCAAAAATCCAATTACTGGTGAGATAATCAATCATCCAACACATGCGTGGAAATACAGTCTTGCTGAGCATCGCATACACGTAGAATCAAACCGGCTGTGGTGGGGTGCCAGCGGCGATGCTGAGTGGCCGCGCCTAAAACTGTACCTATCTGAACAGACAGATGGAATGGTGCCGATTGATGTGTGGGACTATAAATCTTCCGGCACTACAGATGAAGGTGGAATTGAAATAAAAGAGCTTTTTGGTGCTGCGGTCTTTGACACACCGAAGCCGACGAAACTCATTCGGCGCATTTTAGGTATTGCAACACAAGGGCATGGTGACGAAATCGTCATGGATTTCTTTGCAGGGTCTGGTTCGACAGCAGCGGCAGTGCTGTATGCCAATGCTGAAGATGGTGGTAATCGCCGAGTCATTTCTGTCCAAATCGCAGAGCCACCGACTGAAAATTCAGTCGCGGAAAAACAGGGCTTTGCAACTATCGCCGAAGTGAGCAAAGAACGCATCCGCCGAGCCGGGCAACGCATAAGCAGCGAGCAGCGAGCAGCGAGCAGCGAGCAGCGAGCAGCGAGCAGCGAGCAGCGAGCAGCGAGCAGCGATTGGATACGGAAATTTCGGAAAGTTCCCCGAAATCGAAAAATATTTTGCTCGACACCGGCTTCCGCGTCCTCAAAATCGACACCTCCAACATGGCCGACGTCCATTACACCCCCGATGCGCTGGACAAGGCCAACCTCGAGCTGTTCATAGACAACATCAAGCCCGACCGCACGGCGGAAGACCTGCTGTTCCAGGTCATGCTGGACTGGGGTGTTGACCTTGCCCTGCCCATCGAGAAGAAAACCGTTCAAGACAAAGACGTGTTCTTCGTCGATGGCGGCGCACTGGCGGCCTGCTTCGATGCCCACGGCGGCATCGACGAAGCCTTTGTCAAGGAACTCGCCACCCACAAGCCGCTTCGTGTGGTGTTCCGCGACGCCGGGTTCAAGGACAGCGCAGCCAAAATCAACGTGGAGCAGATTTTCAAACTGCTGTCGCCCGCTACCGAGGTGAAGTGTCTGTGAGTGTTTTGAGTTCGTCCCACGGGCTGTGGGACAAAATCATGCGCGTTCTGGCCGATCCTTGGCTGGATGCGCCAATTGTCCAACAGTCTGTTGGACAATTGCCCTGGGGCCACAGCTTGGTCACCAATTTTTCCGAACGCTTGCCGGAGTCGGGCAGTGATCTGGCCAACCAGTCTCTCAAAGACCCTTATCTGTTTGATTTTCTTGATGTGGGCAAAGAAGCCGGTGAGCGTGAGTTGCAAGATGCGGATGATGTGTCTGGGGAGCCGCAGGTATGAAGCTCAAGTTCAAAACTCAAGCCTACCAGACTGCCGCCGTGCAAGCCGTTGTGGATTGTTTCAAGGGGCAAATGCCGCAACATGGCGGGGTTCGCTATCGACTTGACCCCGGCGTGAAGAAGGCTGCACCTGCCAGTCCTCAGTCCGTCCTTGAACTGAAGGCAAACACGGATTCCGTTGCCGACCAGGAGACCGCATTCCGCAATGCCGACGTGACTTTGTCCGAATCTGCCCTGCTCGACAACATCCAGAAGGTGCAGCGTTTGCAGAACCTGCCTGAATCGGCGTCACTCGACGATTTCTTCACCATCAATGGAAACAGGGAGCGCGTTTCCGCCACGAGGCAATACAAAGACACCGTCAAGGCCATATCGAAGGTACATCTCGACATCGAGATGGAAACCGGCACAGGCAAGACCTACTGCTACATCAAGACCATCTTCGAGCTGAACAGGCAATATGGCTGGAGCAAGTTCATCATCGTCGTGCCCAACGTCGCCATCCGCGAGGGCGTGGCGAAGTCGCTGGAAATCACCGCCGAGCACTTTCTGGAGAGCTACCAGAAGAAGGCGCGCTTTTTCATATACAACTCCAAACAACTACACCATCTGGAGAGCTTTTCGTCAGACGCAGGCGTCAACGTGATGATCATCAATGTGCAGGCGTTCAATGCCACCGGCAAAGACAACCGCCGCATTTACGACGAATTGGACGACTTCCAGTCACGCAAGCCCATCGATGTCATCAGTGCCAACCGGCCCATCCTGATTCTGGATGAACCGCAGAAGATGGAAGGTGGCAAGACTTTGAATTCGTTGGTCAATTTCAAGCCTTTGCTGGTGCTGCGCTATTCCGCCACCCACAAAACTACACATAACAAAATGCACCGTCTGGATGCGCTGGATGCGTACAACCAGAAACTGGTGAAGAAGATCGCCGTGCGCGGCATCGCCGTAAAGGGATTGGCAGGCACCAGTGGCTACCTGTACCTGCAATCCATCGACATCTCTGCCAAGAAGCCGCCCGAAGCACGAATTGAGTTTGAGCAAAAACTGGCGGCTGGCAACATCAAGCGCATCGTTCGCAAGCTCAGTAAAGGCGACAACCTGTTCGATCTGTCGGGCGAACTGGATCAATACCACGGCTATGTGGTGGCGGACATCAACGCCAATACCGACACGCTGAGCTTCACCAACGGCGTGGAACTGACCGTGGGCGACGCCACGGGTGATGTAACCGAAGCGGCGCTGCGGCGCATCCAGATTCGGGAGGCGATCAAGGCGCACTTTGACAAGGAACAGGCGCTGTTCCAGCAGGGCGTGAAAGTGTTGACCCTGTTTTTCATCGACGAGGTGGTCAAGTACCGCGACTACGCGGCGGCGGACGAGAAGGGCGAGTACGCCCGCATCTTCGAGGAGGAATACAACCAGTACCTGGACGAGGTGCTGGATCTGGACGAAACGGCTTACGTCAAATACCTGAAAGGCATCTCCGTCGAGAAGACGCACAGCGGTTACTTCTCCATCGACAAAAAGACCAGGCGGCTCGCCGATCCCACGGTTGCGGCGCGTGGCGAGAATGCGGGGCAATCGGATGATGTGGATGCCTACGACCTGATCCTGAAGGATAAGGAGCGTCTCCTGTCTCTGAATCAGCCGGTGCGCTTCATCTTTTCGCACTCGGCGTTGCGCGAGGGCTGGGACAATCCGAACGTGTTTGTCATCTGCGCGCTCAAGCATAGTGACAACACCATCTCAAGGCGGCAGGAAGTGGGGCGCGGCCTGCGCCTGTCGGTCAACCAGCAGGGTGACCGGATGGATAACACGGCCATTGTCCACGATGTGAACGTGCTGACCGTGGTAGCCAGCGAAAGCTACAAGGACTTCGTGGCGGCGCTGCAAAAGGACATCAGCGATTCCCTGTCCGCTCGTCCACAGGTGGCGAACGAAGAGTACTTCACTGGCAAGGTGCTCAAGACGGTCAGCGGCGACGTGCAGATCACGCCGCAAATAGCCAGGCAAATCTATCGCTATCTGGTCAAGAACGACTACACCGACGACTCGGATCGAATAACGACCACCTACCATGATGCCAAGAAGGCCGGATCGTTGGCCGAATTGCAGCCAGAATTGAAGCCGTACGCCGAACAGGTGTTCCAGCTCATCGACAGCGTATTCAGTGACAAGCAGTTGCCCGACATCGGCAACGACCGCAGCCCGAAGAAGAACCCGCTCAACGCCAACTTTGAGAAGCAGGAGTTTAAGGCGTTGTGGAACCGCATCAATCGCAAGGCTGCGTACAGCGTCGATTTCGATTCGGACGAGTTGGTGCGGAAGGCGGTCAAGGAAATCGACGCCAGCTTGCGTGTACCTCCGCTGCAATACACCATCCAGAGCGGCGAACAGGCCGCCGCCATCACCTACGATGGGATCAGGGAAGACCATGCCTTTGAACTAAAGGTCACAGAAACCGAGACCAGCCGACTCTCGATTCACTCCGCGGTCAAGTACGACCTGATTGGAAAGCTTGCCGAGGGCACGCAACTGACACGCCGAACGGTGGCGGAAGTCCTCAATGGGATCAATGTCGCGGTCTTCGCCCAGTTTAAAACCAACCCGGAGAGCTTCATTGCCGAGGTCGTACGGCTCATCAATGAACAGAAGGCCACCGTCATCATCGAGCATCTGGCCTACGACCCAGTGGAGGATAAATTCGATCTGGACATCTTCACTGCCGGGCAAACCAGGCAGGACTTTAGTAGAGCCGGGGGTAAGCTGCAAAGGCACATTTACGACTACGTGTTGACCGACTCGAACATAGAGCGCCAGTTCGTCAAGGAACTGGACACTAGCAGCGACGTTGTGGTGTACGCCAAGCTCCCGCGCGGTTTCCTGATCCCCACTCCGGTGGGCGATTACAACCCGGACTGGGCCATTTCCTTCAAGGAAGACACGGTCAAGCACATCTACTTTGTCGCGGAAACCAAGGGATCCATGTCCTCAATGGAACTGCGTGAGATCGAAAGGACAAAGATCAAGTGCGCCCGCAAGTTCTTCGACGAGATGAACCGCCGTTTCGCCCCGGAGAACGTCAAGTACGACGTGGTAGACAGCTTCAACAAGCTGATGGAAGTGGTGAAGTAGTCATTGCAGTAGCGCCACCTCGGTTGCGTGCTGCGATGGGCAACCCTCTATTGTGACGAGGGCGATGTCACAAAACAGACATATTTCCGTCATATTTCTTTCATCAAGAGATGAAACAATCCCTCATCAGCGTGTTGCCATTCAAATGTGTAAACATGCCAATAGGATTCTCGCCAACATGAGAGGATTATGCTACAGGATGTTCGTAAACGCCGCATGGCTGCTTTGGTTCATGCGGATGAAACAACGCTCGAAGCCGAAGCTGCCAAGCTGATCGATTCGTTTTCATACACCTTTCTCCGCCGTCCTGAAATAGGGCTGGTGATGCTGGAGGGGCGGGCGGGAAATTCCGGCCAGCGTTTCAATCTGGGCGAAATGCTCATCACCCGTTGTGTGCTGCGCCTTGAACTGCAAGGCAGCGGTACCGTCACGGAAGGTTATGCCTTTGTTCAGGGAAAC
>WREK01000047.1 GCA_009779355.1 Betaproteobacteria bacterium
AACCTATGTCTACAAGGCCAAAAATGGCCGAAAACTACCTTGTAAAGCTGCTTTTCGGACTGATTTTGACCTGTCTTGTGGACTCTGGCACCTGAAAAAATAGTTTTTGAGCACCCTGCTAAAAATCCGCCGTATCCGGATCAGGGCCAATACGGCCTTTTAGATTGTCGAGACCATTCAGTAGGGCAATATCCTCGGTTTCGAGCCGGAAATCGAACACATTGAAGTTTTCGCGGATACGCTCCGGGTTAATCGATTTCGGAATCGTGACCAGGCCGTTGTCGAGATGCCAGCGCAGCACGACTTGCGCTGCCGTTTTCCGATGCTTGTGCGCGACGCGCAGGATATGTTCGTCACGCAACAATGATCCACCCCGCCCGATCGGACTCCAGGATTCGGTGACAATCCCGTGCTGGGCATGAAATGCCCGCAGGCAATGCTGCTGAAAATACGGATGCAACTCGATTTGATTTACCGACGGAACTACGCCAGTTTCATCCAGCAAATGCTGTAGATGCGGAATCTGGAAATTGGACACGCCAATCGAACGCACACGCCCTTCATTTTGCAATGTAATCAGCGCACGCCAACTATCGAGATAGCGGCCCCGGTGCGGCATCGGCCAATGTATCAGATAAAGATCAACGTAATCGAGCCGCAGCCGCCGCAGGCTCTCATCGCAGGCACGCAACGCCTCATCGTATCCCTGGTGGCTGTTCCATAACTTGGTGGTCACGAAGATTTCTTCGCGCGGCACACCTGAAACAAGTATCCCCTCTCCGACGCCCCCTTCGTTGCTATAAATGGAAGCTGTGTCAATCAGGCGATAGCCCGCCGTAAGCGCGACGGAAACAGCAGTGGCGGCTTTCTCTTCCGATGTCAGCCAGGTGCCGAATCCGAATTGCGGAATTTGTGATCCGTCGTTTAGGGAAAGAACAGGTTGTGTCATGAAGATATCCTTGTTTTTAGCAGGAATGGCCGAACCTCCGGTTTTTATACATTGTGCGGCATTTTCGACAACTTGAAAGCATCTGTGCCCAAAACAGAAAGGCCGGCTTCCGAATAAACGGAACCCGGCCCCTCTGTTGTCCTTGCCGCCGGGGCTATCAGGTCGAAAAAACCTAGCGGCGCACCCGACTACGAGAGAAGTCTTTTAGGCAGACTTTTTCGTGCTCTTGGCAGTGGTGGTGACGGCCTTGACCGTGGCATTGGTGGCCGCGGCAACGTTGGCTTCGGCGATTTCAGTCGCTTGCTTGACGGCCTTGGAGAAGTTGTCGTAGGCGCTGTTGGCGGCGGCAATGGCCGACTTGACGGCGGCAACGGCAACGTCGGAACCTGCCGGGGCAGACTTGGCGGCCTTGTCGAGCGCGGAAGAAACGTTCTTGTTCAACTCGGCGAGTTGAGTTTCGAGCACTTTCGCCAGTTCTTCCTGACCCTGCGAGGCAATTTCATAAACGCTACGGGCGTAGGAAACAGACTTTTCCAGCAGGGGCTGAATCAGCGAGGCTTGCAGAGAAACCAGTTCCTGCACATCCTTGGTACCCAGCAAGGCCTTGGTGTTGGAGACGCTGTCTTCGAGAACAGAACGGGCGGTGTTGAGGTTAAGAGCAGCCAGACGCTCGGCATTGGCAAAAGCGCTGTTGGTGAGGCTCAACAGGGTTTCGATGTTGGCCTTGTTGGTGGCGGCAAACTGCTCAGGATTGAATGTAGTCATCGGACTCTCCTCAGAGAATAAAATGTGGAAACGGCAACAGCAAAAACTACGAAAGTACTCTCTACTGCCAGGTCGGGGGGGTTGGCGATATGCCACGTTGTATTGCTGCATAGCAACATGTTCTGTGGATTTTAGCCAGTAAACCCGGAATGTCAAGCTTTTCTTGTGCGCTGCACAAGAAAAATTTCACACTTTTCACCACATCCATTGCACCTCCGTCATCTCACATCTGATGAAGGATGCCTGCCTGGGACGTATTCAGTGTCCGGTAGCAGCCGGGGCGATTTTGTCGATGCTGCCGGTGTCCTTGGGCTGGATGGTGACGTGCACGCGGCTTCCGGCGGGAGGGGTGTTGCCACTGGGACGTCCAGGCACATCGGTCACGAGGTAATTTTCGGAGGCAGCATCGTATTCGATGTATTGGCCCCGCACCAGGTTGCCGGCACTCTGGATCTGGGCACGGTTGAAAAGTTTGGCTCGTTCGTTCTGGCTGTTGTATTCGATACGCTCGGCTTCGCCGTCAACCCAGGCTCCATCGCTCATACGTTTCTGACGGAAGGAAACCAACCGCCCGCTTCCGGCGGTAGCAACACCGTTGTGAAAACCGGCGCCATCCTGGGTGACGACGATTTTGTCTCCCTTGAGCATCATCGTTCCCTGGGTCAGTATGACGCTACCCTCAAAGACGTGAACCTTGTTGCGGTCATCCACAGTCACTTTGTCCGCGTCGATGTTGACCGGCTGGCTACGGTCGGGGGATTGGGCATGGGCGGGCATGGCAACCGACAGCAGGACAATAATGGCAGCAGAAAGGATACGCATCATGATTTTCTCTGATGGCGGCTGGGAAGATACATCCGAACTTTTCCGGACAGTTTCATGGCGCCAAATACGTTGTCGGCTTCAAAACCGTTGGCATTGGCGCGAACCTCTCCCTGGGTGAGGCGCACGGGAACATCGCTGGCGGCACGCTGTTCCTGCGGCCAGACCGTGAGTTGCTCCGAAGAAAGATGCATGGGTGGGTCGGAGGGAGCGCCTTCGCGTTCGGCCTCGACGTTGCCGGTGAAGTCTATGCGCTCGCCTTTGGGACCGACTTTGCCATGGTTGGCATTGATCCACATTTGCCGCCCCTGGGCGATGAATTGCAGCTGAGGCTGTTCGACGTGGGTCAAGTCGATAGCCGGCAGATGAGTGAGACGTGGGGAAACGAGCGTGAAGCTCAGCTTGCCGTCTTTCGCGAAACCCGTAACGCGCACCGTTTCGGCAATAAAGTCTGGCGTTTGAGTGACAACGGCATCGGTGGAGGATTCGGGACTACGGGTTGCATATTCGAGCCAGGTCGCTCCGGCAGCAAGCAGCATCGCAATGGCCAGAGGATAAAAGCGGTAGATAAAGTTGAGAAATCTGTACATCAGATGACTCGCGCTTGCATAAGGTCGTGCATGTTCAGCGCCCCTACGAGCACGCCGGTTTCATCGACGACCAACAACTGGCTGATGCATAGCCGCTCCATCATTTCAGCGGCTTCCACCGCAAGGGTGCCGTACCAAATGACGTGCGGATTTTTCGTCAGTACGCCGGCAAGTCGCATGGTGCGCACATCGATACCGTTTTCCAGGGCGCGGCGCAGGTCACCATCGGTAAAAATGCCTTCCGGCCTGCCATCGGATCCCAATACTGCTGTCATACCCATGCCACCGTGCGTCATGGCGAGTAGCGCCTCGCTCAAAAGGGCGCCGCTCTCGATGACCGGCACCCGTTCGCGTGGGCGCATGACGTCGCACACGTGCGTGAGCAACCGCCGTCCGAGGCTGCCACCGGGGTGTGAGCGCGCGAAATCTTCGGTATCGAAACCGCGTGCGTCAAGCAGCGCCACTGCAAGCGCGTCAGACAGGGCCAGTTCGGCGGTAGTGCTGGCGGTAGGCGCGAGGTTAAGCGGGCAGGCTTCTTCGCTGACGGCAGCATCGAGATGAATGTCGGCTTCACGCGCAAGCGGCGAACCGGCATTGCCAGTCATGGCGATGAGTCGTGCCCCACGTCGCTTGACCTGCGGCACGATGGCGAGCAGTTCCTCACTCGCGCCCGAGTTGGAGATGGCAATCACGATGTCTTCAGCGGCGATCATGCCAAGGTCGCCGTGCGCAGCCTCGGCCGCGTGCACAAAGTAAGCCGGAGTTCCCGTGCTCGCCAGGGTGGCAGCAAACTTGCGCGCGATATGGCCAGATTTGCCGATGCCGCTGACGATGACTCGGCCCCGGCACCGGAGAATCATGTCGATGGCTTGCCCGAAGGTTTCATCGATCCGTCCAACAAGCGCGGCAACCGCTTGTGCCTCGATTTCGAGCACGCGGCGTCCCAGTTCCAGCGCGCGTTGGGGAGATGGGGTAGAAACGGTATTCATTTTTGTAATGGAAAGGCAAAAACGGGGAAACGGCGCGACATTCGGCTGAAATGGGATTGTATACCAGTTGTATACTATACTGGCCAGCAGCAGTAGAGGTTTCGGCAATAATGTAGCGCGAACTATCTGGAAGCGGGACAAGTCGTGCGCGAGTTCCGAACGAGGTTCAGTCTTCGTATTGCTGTAACTTGCGGATGTCCGGGATATGGATTTCCCTGCCTTGAACGACGATCAGGCCAAGCTCCATCAATTCGTGCAGGATGCGCGAAAAATGTTCCTGTGTCATGCTGAGGTAGGACGCAATAACATTCTTGCTGATGCTGAAATGAATGTCGCGGACGTAGTTTTCAGGGGAAAGGGATTCGTTCGGAACCTCCCGCAACAGATAGCCGATGACACGTTTCTTGCCGGAGTGCAGCGAATAGTCCTCTATGTCGCTGATGAGCTGATGCAGCCGCATCGAGAGGCTGGCGAGCATCTTACGTCCCAACACGGGGCTACGTTCGAGTTCCTCGAAGATGGTGCTCTTGGGGAGGTAGAGAACCCAGGAATCGGCCAGCGCCTGTGCGGAAACGACATAGAGCCGCTCCAGGAACATCAGGGCTTCTCCAAACATCTGACCAGGGCGGATGATTTCCACCACCTTTTCGTGCCCGTGAGGTGAAATGAAAAACAGCTTGACCAGCCCGACGAGGAGCACATGCAACCCCTTGCATTCGTCCCCTTTGTTGAACAGGACTTCCCCCTTTTTCAGTCGGAAATCCCGTACATTATGCGTGATGCGTTCGATCTCTTCTGGCGACAGGGTGTTAAAGAGGGGCTGGCCAGCGAGCAGGGCTTTGACATCAGGCTTCGACTTCTGAAGCATAGCGCGATCTGGAGGCAGGAACATAACGGCTTCCTAGTTGTTTCCTATAGAATGCCTATGAATGTTATTCGTTTTTTCCACAATAGTGACAGAATGCTGACATCTTTCTCTCCAGCGTGTTCTCTCCCAAAAAAAAGACTTGCAACCCGCCCAAGGGTTGAATAAAATGCGCGGTTTCGTGTCCCGGGGTTCATCCGGGTTAATCGACCCAAACGGGTTCCAATACTGACCGCCGTTAAAGCGGGACAAGTTGGGGATAAATTCATGATTCAAATGCAGTCCAGGCTCGACGTAGCCGACAACACCGGCGCGCGTTCGGTGATGTGCATCAAGGTGCTTGGCGGCTCGAAACGCCGTTATGCCACTGTGGGCGACATCATCAAGGTCACGGTAAAGGATGCCGCGCCGCGGGGGCGGGTCAAAAAGGGGGACATCTACAGCGCCGTCGTAGTACGCA
Organism: Betaproteobacteria bacterium; assembly: GCA_009779355.1. Lineage (GTDB taxonomy): Bacteria > Pseudomonadota > Gammaproteobacteria > Burkholderiales > Rhodocyclaceae > WRNU01. Next base: position 5,441 of record WREK01000047.1, read on the forward strand.
CGGCCAAGGGTGTGCGCCGCCCCGATGGCTCGCTCATCAAGTTCGACAACAACGCCGCCGTGTTGCTCAACAACAAGCTTGAGCCGATCGGTACGCGTATCTTTGGGCCAGTAACGCGCGAATTGCGCTCCGAACGGTTCATGAAGATCGTGTCGCTGGCGCCGGAAGTGCTCTGAGAGGTTCCGAGATGAACAAAATCCGCAAGGGTGATGAAGTCGTGGTGCTCACGGGCAAAGACCGCGGCCGTCGTGGCGCGGTGTTGCGCCGGATCAGCGATGAGCGCCTGTTGGTCGAAGGGGTGAACCGGGTGAAGAAGCATATGCGCCCGAACCCGCTCAAGGGCGAAGTGGGTGGCATCATCGAAAAGGAGATGCCGATCCATGTCTCGAATGTCGCGCTGCTCAACCCCGCTACGCAAAAAGGCGATCGTGTCGGGGTGAAGGTGCTTGAAGACGGGCGCAAGGTGCGCTTCTTCAAGTCGAACGGTGAGATGGTGGACGCGTAAGGAGTGGCAATGGCTCGCTTGCAACAGTTTTACAAGGATACGGTGGTTCCCAAGCTGCTTGAGCAGTTCAGCTACAAGTCTGTCATGGAAGTGCCACGCATTACCAAGATCACTCTGAATATGGGCGTCGGCGAAGCGGTCGGTGACAAGAAAGTGCTTGAATTCGCAGTCGGTGACATGACGAAAATCGCTGGACAGAAACCGGTCATTACCAAGGCGAAGAAGTCGATTGCCGGGTTCAAGATCCGTGACGGTTACCCAATAGGCTGCATGGTGACATTGCGTGGCCCGAGGATGTACGAATTCCTCGACCGCCTGGTGACGGTGGCCCTGCCGCGCGTGCGCGACTTCCGCGGCATCGCGTCCAAGGGGTTCGATGGTCGCGGCAACTATAACCTCGGGGTCAAAGAACAAATCATCTTCCCCGAGATTGAGTACGACAAGATCGATGTGCTGCGCGGGATGAACATCAGCATCACGACGACGGCCAAGACCGACAAGGAAGCGAAAGCGCTTTTGGGCGCATTCCGGTTTCCGTTCAAGAATTGAGGGTGATATGGCGAAAGTAGCTCTGATCAACCGCGAAGAAAAGCGCCGCAAGGTGATAGCGAAGTACGCTGTCCGGCGCGCCGAGTTGATTGCGAAAATCAAGGATGCAAAGCTCTCCGATGAAGAGCGTATGGCAGCGCGACTGGTTTTGCAGGAATTGCCGCGCAATGCGAGTCCCGTCCGCACGCGTAACCGCTGCAAGCTGACCGGGCGTCCGCGCGGTGTGTTCCGTAAATTTGGTTTGTGCCGCAATAAGTTGCGCGAAATCGCTTTCGATGGCGAAGTGCCCGGCATGGTCAAGGCGAGTTGGTAAGGAGAGTAGAAGATGAGTATGTCCGATCCTATCGCCGATATGCTGACGCGGATCCGCAACGGCCAGCAGGCCGGAAAAACAAGCGTACGTATGCCTTCATCGAAGCTGAAGGTGGCGATTGCCAAGGTTTTGCAGGACGAGGGTTACATCGATGCTTACGCTGTCCGCGAAGTGGCTGGTAAGGCCGAACTCGATGTGGCGCTCAAATATTACGCCGACCGTCCGGTGATCGAACGCATCGAACGGGTCAGCCGCCCTGGCCTGCGTGTCTATAAAGGGAGCGACGATCTACCGAAGGTCATGAACGGGCTGGGCGTAGCTATCGTGTCGACCCCAAAAGGTGTGATGACTGACCGTGCCGCACGCGCTAGCCGTGTTGGTGGCGAAGTCATCTGCCTGGTGGCCTGAAGGAGGGTTCCATGTCTCGTGTAGGAAAGAATCCGGTGGCTATCCCAGGCGACGTCGAAGTCAAGATTGCCGGAGCCGACATCTCAATCAAGGGGCCGCTCGGCACATTGAACCATGCGGTGCACCATTCAGTCACGGTGGAGCGCGAAGGCGATACGCTGGTGTTCAAACCCCGCGAAGGCGCGGCAAACGGTGACGCGTTCTCCGGTACCACGCGCGCGCTGGTCAACAACATGATGACAGGGGTCACTAAGGGCTTCGAAAGAAAGCTGAACCTCGTCGGCGTCGGCTACCGTGCACAGGCCCAAGGGGACAAGCTCAATCTTTCACTCGGGTTTTCCCATCCGGTCGTACACCAGTTGCCGGACGGGGTAAAGGCAGAAACGCCAACCCAGACCGAAATCATCATCAAGGGGATCGACAAGCAGCGGGTCGGTCAAGTCGCAGCCGAAGTGCGGGCTTACCGCGCTCCCGAACCCTACAAGGGCAAGGGCGTCCGTTATTCGGACGAAAGGGTTGTGATCAAGGAAACCAAGAAGAAGTAAGGCGCTCATTCATGAACAAGAAAGAATCTCGTCTTCGCCGTGCGCGCAAAACCCGCGCCAAGCTTGCGGAGTTGAAAGCCGTGCGTCTGACCGTATTCCGGTCGAACTGTCACATGTACGCCCAGATCATCTCTGGCTGCGGTTCGAAAGTGCTGGCCTCGGCATCCACGCTCGAAGCGGATGTGCGTGCCCGGATACCCAATGGTGGTACCAAGGCCGCTGCTGCAGAAGTGGGCAAGCTGATCGCCGAACGTGCAAAAGCCGCCGGAATCGAAACCGTGGGGTTCGATCGCGCCGGTTTCCTCTATCACGGTCGTGTCAAGTCGTTGGCTGAAGCCGCCCGTGAAAGCGGCCTGAAGTTCTAAGGGGGATTTACGAATGGCCAAGCAGCAAAATCAGCGCAAGCAAGCCTCCGAAGAGCGTGATGACGGCCTGCGCGAAAAGATGGTTGCGATCAACCGCGTGACCAAGGTTGTCAAGGGAGGCCGAATTCTCGGTTTCGCAGCCCTCACCGTAGTCGGTGACGGCGATGGCGGCATCGGAATGGGCAAGGGCAAGTCCCGCGAAGTGCCGGTAGCCGTCCAGAAAGCGATGGACGAAGCCCGACGCAAAATGAAAAAAATCTCGCTCAAAAATGGAACCCTGCATCACACCGTGGTAGGCAAGCATGGCGCGGCTTCCGTGCTGATGCGCCCTGCCCCGGGCGGCACCGGCATCATCGCCGGCGGCCCGATGCGTGCAGTGTTCGAAGTCATGGGTGTAACCGACATCATCTGCAAGTGCATCGGTTCCACCAACCCGTACAACGTCGTACGTGCCACGCTCAACGGCCTGCTGGCGGTAAATACCCCGGCTGAGATCGCGGCAAAGCGCGGCAAGCGCGTCGAAGAAATTCTGGGGTAAGCGATGTCCGACAAGATGATCAAGGTTACGCTGGTCAAGAGCGTGATCGGAACCAAGCAATCCCACCGCGCCACGGTGCGCGGCCTGGGGCTTCGCCGCCTCAATCACAGCGTCGAGTTGCCCGACACACCGCGTGTGCGCGGCATGATTACCAAAGTGTCTTATCTGCTCAAGTGCGAGGGTCAATGACATGCGCCTGAATACCATCAAACCGGGCGCTGGCTCGAAGTCTGCCGCCAAGCGTGTCGGTCGCGGCATCGGCAGCGGCCTGGGTAAGACTTGTGGCCGGGGCCACAAAGGCCAGAAATCACGTGCCGGCGGTTTCCACAAGGTCGGTTTCGAGGGCGGCCAGATGCCGCTGCAACGCCGCCTGCCAAAGCGCGGTTTCGTGTCGCTGACCCGTGACCGCAACGTCGAAGTCCGTCTGTCCGAACTGGCCGCCGTGCCCGTGGAAGAAATCGACCTCCTGACGTTGAAACAGGCTGGCATCGTTCCCGGCAATGCACTCTCGGCCAAGGTCATCCTTTCCGGCAAGATTGACAAAAAAGTCGTCCTGCGCGGCATTGGGGCCACAAAGGGCGCGCGTGCCGCAATCGAAGCGGCGGGCGGTTCCGTGGCAACCGAGTAATCCAGATCAAGGCAAGGATAAAATCGTGGCCAAGTCTGCCGCTACGGTAGGGAGCACTGGAAAATTCAGCGATCTGAAACGGCGTCTGCTGTTTCTGATTGGCGCAATCATCGTGTATCGGTTCGGCGCGCACCTGCCTGTACCCGGAATCAATCAGGAAGCCCTGAGGTCGTTCTTCGACCAGCATAGTGGCGGCATCCTTGGGATGTTCAACCTGTTCTCCGGGGGGGCGCTATCGCGTTTCACGATTTTCACCCTGGGGATCATGCCGTACATCTCAGCATCGATCATCATGCAGCTGCTGGCCGTAGCAGTCCCGCAACTCGAAGCGATCAAAAAAGAAGGCGAGGCAGGAAGGCGCAAGATCACGCAATACACACGCTACGGAACCGTGCTCCTGGCTTTCGCACAGGGATTGGCCGTAGCGATTGGATTGGAAAGCCAGGGCGTAGCGCTCGACCCGGGGGTCGTGTTCCGTTTTGTGACCGTTGCAACACTGATCACCGGCACGATGTTCCTGATGTGGCTCGGAGAACAGATTACCGAGCGCGGCCTGGGCAACGGCATCTCGCTGATCATTTTCGCCGGTATCGTGGCAGGTTTGCCCAATGCCATCGGCGGCTTGTCCGAACTGGTCAGAACCGGTTCCATGCACGAATTGGCCGCGCTGTTGATCTGCCTGCTGGTGGTGCTGGTAACAGCTTTCGTTGTTTTTGTCGAACGCGGGCAGCGCAAGATATTGGTAAACTACGCCAAGCGCCAGGTCGGCAACCGCGTCTATGGCGGCCAAAGTTCGCATTTGCCGCTCAAACTCAACATGTCCGGGGTCATCCCGCCGATCTTTGCATCAAGCATCATCCTCTTCGCTGGTACGGTCGGGCAGTGGTTCGGTTCTTCGGAAAAAATGACCTGGTTACGCGATATTTTCTCGCTGCTCTCGCCCGGTCAGCCGGTCTACGTGATCATGTACGCTCTGGCAATCATCTTTTTCTGCTTCTTCTACACTGCGCTCGTGTTCAACCCGCGCGATACTGCGGACAACCTTAAAAAGAGCGGTGCCTTCGTGCCCGGCATCCGTCCTGGCGAACAAACGGCGCGCTATATCGACAGAGTGCTGATGCGGCTCACCCTGGCAGGTGCGACCTACATCACATTGGTTTGCCTTTTGCCTGAATTCCTGATCCTGAAGTGGAATGTGCCGTTTTATTTCGGCGGCACTTCTCTCCTAATCGTGGTGGTAGTGGCACTCGACTTCAAAGATCAGGTGCAGAACTACGTGCTGTCGCATCAGTATGAAAGCCTGCTTAAGAAGGCGGATTTCAAGGGGGCGGGTTTTCCGGTTCGATGACGATGGCGAAGGAAGACGTAATCGAGATGCAGGGTGAGGTAACCGAAAACCTGCCCAACGCAATGTTTCGGGTCAAGCTTGAAAATGGTCATATGGTGCTTGGGCACATTTCCGGGAAGATGCGCATGCACTATATCCGCATCCTGCCGGGCGACAAGGTGACCGTTCAGTTAACCCCTTATGACCTCACCAAGGGCCGGATCGTATTCCGGACGAAGTAACACTTAAGAAACAGGAGCAAAATCATGAAAGTTCATGCTTCCGTCAAGCGGCTTTGCCGCCACTGCAAGATCATCCGCCGCAAGGGCGTAGTCAGGGTCATCTGTACCGATCCGCGCCACAAACAGCGCCAAGGTTGATTTCTTACGTCTATCTGAATTATAATCAAACGTTTCGCTATTTAAGCTCATGAGGTAACACGGATGGCTCGTATTGCTGGGGTAAACATCCCCAACCACAAGCATGCCGAGATTGCGCTGACCGCTATCTATGGGGTCGGTCGTTCACGCGCCCAGAAAATTTGCGACGCTGCCGGTATCGCGCGTTCGGCCAAAGTCAAAGACCTTACTGAGTCTGACATGGAGAAGCTGCGCGAAGAAGTAGGCCGCTACGTGGTCGAGGGTGACCTGCGCCGCGAAGTGACCATGAGCGTCAAACGCCTGATGGATCTGGGCTGCTACCGGGGCGTTCGTCATCGCCGTGGCCTGCCGGTTCGTGGGCAACGTACCCGCACGAATGCCCGCACCCGTAAAGGGCCGCGCAAGGCGGTTGCAGGCAAGAAATAACAGGAATTGATCAATGGCCAAGACTCAAACCAAGGTTCGTAAAAAGATCAAGAAGAACGTCGCGGAAGGCATTGCGCACGTTCACGCCAGCTTCAACAACACTATCATCACCATTACCGACCGACAGGGGAATGCGCTTTCGTGGGCGACTTCCGGTGGAGCAGGCTTCAAGGGTTCACGCAAGAGCACCCCATTTGCTGCACAGGTGGCTGCCGAGGCCGCAGGCAAGGTGGCGCAGGATTGCGGCATCAAGAACCTGGAAGTCCGCGTCAAGGGACCGGGGCCGGGCCGCGAGTCTGCCATCCGGGCACTCAACGCCTTGGGCATCCGCATCGCCAGTATCACCGACATCACCCCTATTCCGCATAACGGTTGCCGTCCGCCGAAAAAGCGGCGCATTTGACGACAAGGAGTAAACCAATCGTGGCTCGCAACCTCGACCCAAAATGCCGCCAGTGCCGCCGTGAGGGCGAAAAGCTGTTTCTGAAGGCAGAAAGATGTTTCACCAACAAGTGCGCAATTGAGCACCGTTCCTACGCGCCCGGCCAGCATGGCCAGCGTTCCGGCCAACGCCTGTCGGGATACGGCGAACAACTGCGTGAAAAGCAGAAAATTCGCCGCCTGTATGGCGTACTGGAGCGCCAGTTCCGCCGCGTGTATGCCGAAGCGGCCCGCCGCCGCGGACAAACCGGCGAAAACCTGCTGCAACTGCTCGAAGGGCGTCTGGATTCCGTTGCTTATCGCATGGGCTTCGGAGGTTCCCGCGCCGAAGCGCGCCAGGTGGTTCGTCACAACGGCGTGCTGGTCAATGGCAAGCGCGTGAATATCCCGTCCTACCTGGTACGTCCGGGCGATGTCGTCCAACTCGCTGAAGGCGTGCGCAGTACGCTGCGGGTAAAAGCCGCGCTCGAATCCAGCGAATCGCGCGGTTTCCCGGCCTGGGTAGAAGTCGACGTCAAGGCTGGCAAAGGCACCTTCAAAGCCTATCCAGTGCGCGAGGAACTGCCGCCTACGATCAATGAAAGCCTGGTTGTAGAACTGTACTCCCGCTGATGCGGGAGGCGACTTAACGGTTTCGAGGAAATGTTGATGCAAAGCAATGAATTACTGAAACCTCGCATCATCGACGTTCAGAGCATCTCCCAGGTTCAGGCCAAGGTGACGATGGAACCGTTCGAGCGGGGGTTCGGGCATACCCTTGGAAATGCGCTACGCCGCATCCTTCTTTCGTCACTGCCCGGGCATGCCGCGACAGAAGTGTCGATCGAAGGCGTGTTGCACGAATATTCGACGCTGGACGGCATGCGGGAAGACATCGTCGACCTGTTGCTCAACCTGAAAGGCGTCGTATTCAAACTCCACAACCGGGGCGAGATGACCCTGCACCTCGCGAAGAGCGGGGAAGGCCCGGTGACGGCTGCTGACATCGAGACCAATCAGAATGTCGAAATCATCAACCCCGATCATGTCATCGCGCATCTGGCCCCGGGTGGCAAACTCGACATGCAGATCAAGGTAGAGGAAGGCCGTGGTTACATACCGGGCAATACCCGCCCGATCAGTTCCGAGAGCAAGTCCATTGGCCGCATCATGCTAGACGCCTCGTTTAGCCCGGTTCGCCGGGTCAGCTATCAGGTAGAGAGCGCGCGCGTCGAACAGCGCACCGACCTTGACCGTCTGGTCATCGACATCGAGACCAACGGCGCGGTCGACCCTGAAGAAGCGGTCTGTTACGCAGCCCGCGTGCTGGTGGATCAACTCGCGGTATTCGCCGACTTGCAGGACACCTGCATCGACGTACCCATCAAGAACGACATTGTGGTCGATCCGGTGCTGTTGCGCTTGGTTGATGACCTCGAACTGACGGTGCGTTCGGCCAATTGCCTGAAGGCCGAAAACATTTACTACATTGGCGATTTGATCCAGCGTACCGAAACCGAGTTGCTCAAGACACCAAACCTGGGCCGCAAATCGCTCAACGAAATCAAGGAAGTGTTAGCCTCCCGCGGGTTGACGCTTGGAATGAAACTAGAGAACTGGCCACCGGCCGGGCTGGACAGGCTCGGTTGAGGCACACCGGATACAAGTGAGGAAATAAAGATGCGTCACCGTAATGGTCTTCGCAAACTGAACCGGACGAGCAGCCACCGTCAGGCCATGTTCCGCAACATGGCCAACTCGCTGTTACGTCATGAGGTCATCAGAACGACCCTGCCCAAAGCAAAGGAACTACGCCGGGTCGTCGAACCCCTGATTACGCTTGGCAAGAATGCAACGGTAGCCAACCGCCGTCTGGCATTCAACCGCCTGCGCGACCGCGAAATCGTCGTCAAGATTTTCGACGAACTGGGCCCACGCTATGCCAGCCGTCCCGGTGGCTACCTGCGTATCCTGAAATGCGGCTTCCGCGATGGGGACAACGCGCCGATGGCCTATATCGAGTTGCTCGACCGCCCGGAAGTTGCGCCCGAAGCCGAGGCGTCAGCGGCGTAAGGGTCATAAGTCCCCTTCAATTAAAAGGCTGCATTTTCCGCAGCCTTTTGTTTTTTTGGCAGCCAGAGCATTTTCGATTTCAATCCGTACACCCGTTCCCCTCTCCCGCCCCTTCGGAAGGTTGGTTCGGCCGTTGATCGGGTCGAGGTGACGGAATTACGCCCGTCACCCCTCCCACACCACCGGACATGCGGTTTTCCGCATCCGGCGGTTGGAACCGACGGCTTCAAGCCGCCCAGATATCCGATGGCACCCACAAGCCGTAGCGC
>WREK01000048.1 GCA_009779355.1 Betaproteobacteria bacterium
ATGAACTTCTATCAGGACGAGTTCGCCGGGCGAATCTCGGCCAAGGTGATGCAGACTGCGCTCGCCGTCAGGGATACCTGCTACATCCTGACCGATTTCCTGGTGTTCATCGTCATATATTTCGTCACGATCGCGGTTGTGGTTGCCGGCTTCAATAGTTGGCTGCTCGTACCCTTGATTGCGTGGCTGATTTGTTACACGGGCGCTTTATGGTTTTTCATACCCCGGTTGGTACGGGTGTCGCGCGCGCAGGCCGATGCACGCGCCTTGATGGTCGGACGGGTGACGGACGCCTATACCAATGTCACCACGGTCAAACTTTTTTCCCACGCTGGGCGCGAAGCCATATATGCGCGTTCGGCCATGCAGGAATTCATGCTTACCGTACATAGGCAAATGCGCCTGGTGAGCGGCATTGAAATCATCCAGCATATCCTGTCAATGGGGTTGATCCTGGGAGCCTCCAGTACGGCGCTGTGGTTGTGGTCGCAAGGCGAAGTCGGCGCGGGCGCGTTGGCGGCGGCCACGGCAATGGCTTTGCGCCTGAACGGCATGTCGCATTGGATCATGTGGGAAATGGCCGCGCTGTTTGAAAACGTGGGGGTTGTGCTGGATGGTATCAACACGTATTCCCGCCCATTCCAGATCGTTGATTGCCCTGGTGCGCGGGAACTCTCGGTGACGCATGGAGAGATCCGTTTTGAGCAGATCTGCTTTTCCTATGGGGTGAAAGGGGAGGGGGAGGATGGAACGGTAAGGCAGGTGGTCGACCATCTCGACTTGACGATTCGCCCCGGCGAAAAAATCGGCCTCGTCGGACGGTCAGGTGCGGGCAAATCGACAATCGTCAACCTGCTGCTGCGTTTCTACGACCCGGAGTCGGGGCGCATCCTGATCGACGGGCAGGATATCGCCTCAGTCACCCAGGACAGCCTGCGCGCCAGGATCGGCATGGTGACGCAGGATACCTCGCTGTTGCATCGCTCGGTCAGGGACAACATCCTCTATGGGCGGCCAGATGCCGGGGACACCGAAATGTTGGAGGTAGCCTTGAGGGCAGAAGCACATGATTTCATCCAGACGTTGAGTGACCCGGAAGGGCGGCGGGCCTACGATGCCCATGTCGGCGAACGCGGGGTGAAACTCTCCGGCGGGCAGCGCCAGCGGATTGCCATTGCGCGCGTCATGCTGAAGGATGCACCAATCCTGTTGCTCGACGAAGCGACCAGTGCGCTCGATTCCGAAGTTGAAGAAGCGATCCAGAAAAGCCTCTATCAATTGATGGAAGGCAAAACCGTGGTAGCCATCGCGCATCGCCTCTCAACCATTGCGGCGATGGATCGTCTGATCGTCATTGACCGTGGGTGCATCGTCGAAGAAGGCGCCCACCGGAGCCTGCTTGCGCGTGGTGGGCTTTATGCCCGGCTCTGGGCGCGCCAGAGCGGCGGTTTTCTGGGTGACGAGCCTGGGGAAGACGATAAAGCGATGCAATAAAACGGCCGGGACAATGCCCGGCCATGCGTAAAACACGAATAAAACACTCAATGGACGATATCGTAGATGGCATTGACAATCAATCCGGTTCCAATTGCCATCAGCAGGATGTCGGTTCCTACGCGCACATAGCGGTGATTGTGTGGCGGTGGCGCCAATTGATAAACCTGAGGCGCTGGAACTTCCTGATAGATGATGGTTGGTGGCAATGCATATCCCATTCGCCAGGTGCGCCCTGCGCGATGCTGGTAGGCGGCATACGTATGATGTGGCAGGGGTTCCACCGTGCGGTAAACTACGCGACGGGGTTTGGGCGCGGGTTTATGCTTTACATGCCGTTTAGGCGGCGGCGGTGCGGCGTGGCGTTTAGGCGGTGGCGGTGCTGCGCGGTGTTGTGGCGGCGGTGGTGCAACGTGGTGTCTTGGCGGCGGCGCGTGTTGATATTGGGGCGGTGCGCTTTGATGGGTTGGCGGTGGATGGGCGTTATTCCTGTTGTCTCTATGGAAATTGTTGGGGTTGGCCAGGGCCGAGGCGCTGGAGAGAAGGCTAATGGCTAACAGGGTAGTCAATGGAGCGATACGATGATTCATGATGGGTCTCCTTCGCGCGAAGCGCGGTACTTAAAATACACGTTAAAGATACCACTTATGTCAGTCGTAAATTTGTCCTGAATTAATCAAAGTGTAAGAAGTTGTAGATGATCCTCGGACTTTCATGAGCGAAGCTTTCTTTTCTCCTGTGCCGCGTGGGCTGGAAGGTGTGCTTGCGGAGGAACTGGCCGCGCTCGGCGCGAACAGGTCACGACCCGTGCCGGGTGGCGTCGAGTGGCATGGCGACTGGTTCACATGCTGGCGCGTCAACCTCGAAAGCCGCCTCGCTACCCGTGTGCTGTGGCGTGTGGGAAGCGGGCGCTATCGCGGCGAAGCCGATGTTTATAGGCTTGCCCACGCCCTGACCTGGGCAAAGTGGTTTACGCCGGATGAAACCATTCGGGTTTTCGTGACGGCGCGCCAATCGCCGCTGAAGAGCCTGGAATTCATCACCCTGCGGATCAAAGACGCCGTGTGCGACCACTTTCGCGCCGTGCGCGGCAGCCGTCCCAGTGTCGACACCGCACACCCGTCAGTGCGTATTCACGCATTTCTGGACTGCGACGAAGTGACGCTCTATCTCGATACCTCGGGTGAGCCGCTCTACAAACGCGGTTTCAAGCCGGGTACTGTGCAAGCGCCGCTCAAGGAAAACCTTGCTGCTGGTATCTTGCGGCTCACCGGATGGCGGGCGGACGCAGATGAACCACTGGTTGATCCCATGTGCGGTAGCGGGACTTTCCTTGTCGAGGCGGCACAGATTGCGCTCGGTATCGCACCTGGCCTGGGACGGCAGTTTGCGTTCGAGCGTTTGCGCAGCTTCGATGCCCCGGCGTGGGCTGCCATCCGCAAAGAAGCCGAAGCACGGCGCCAGCCCGTGCGTGCCCTGCCCATTTTTGGGTCGGACATTGCAGGCAACCAACTGCGGCGCGCCCGCGAAAACCTTGCCGCTGCCGGACTGGAGTCCTGCGTCAAGCTCACGAAAGTCGACCTGCTGGAGTGCCTGCCACCCGAGGCAGGCGGGGTCATGGTGGCGAATCCGCCTTATGGTGTACGTCTGGGCGAGGAGGAAGAGCTCGTTGCTTTTTATCCCCGTCTCGGTGATGCGCTCAAGCAACGTTGGGCGGGTTGGCGGTGTTATTTTTTTTCCGCTGACATGAACCTGCCCCGCACCATCGGCCTCAAGGCCAGCCGCCGCACGCCGCTGTTCAACGGCGCGCTGGAATGCCGCCTGTTTGAATACAGGATGATTGCCGGCAGCCTGCGCACGCCGCGGCAGTAGCAGGGCGATTGCGGCAACGTTGGGGTTTGCTTCGCTCACCCCAACCTATATGTCATTTGTGTAAATCCTATATCATGCCGAGGCTACGGACGCTGTCGGTCAGTGCGCCGGGGGTGCTGTGCTTGCTGTTGAGTTTGATTTGCAGGCGCAGGTCGTTGAGAGAATCTGCGTTGCGCAGGGCATCTTCGTAGGTAATCAATTCGGCTTCATAAAGATCGAACAGTGCTTGATCGAAGGCCTGCATGCCTTCTTGGCGCGAGCGTTTCATTACTTCCCGGATTTCGGGAATATCACCCTTGAAGATCAGGTCGGAAATGAGCGGGGAGTTGAGCATGATCTCGACCGCAGGAATTCGCCCCTTTTTGTTCTTGATGGGGAGCAGCCGTTGCGAAATCATGGCCCGGATATTGAGCGAGAGATCCATCAACAATTGTGAGCGGCGTTGTTCGGGGAAGAAGTTGATGATGCGGTCAATGGCCTGATTGGTGCTGTTGGCATGCAGCGTTGCCAGGGCCAGATGGCCGGTTTCGGCGAAAGCAATGGCGTGATCCATCGTGTCGCGGTCGCGGATTTCTCCCATGAGAATGACGTCCGGAGCCTGACGCAAGGTGTTTTTCAGCGCCGCTTCCCAGGAGTCGGTGTCGATGCCGACCTCGCGTTGTTCGATGACGCTCTTCTTGTGCTCGTGCACGTACTCAATCGGATCCTCAATGGTAATGATGTGGTCATAAGAGTTTTCGTTGCGGTAATTGACCATCGCCGCCAGCGAAGTGGTTTTGCCGGTTCCGGATCCGCCGACGAAGATCACCAGCCCGCGTTTGGATAGGGCGACCTCTTTCAGGATCGGGGGCATGCGCAGTTCTTCCAGGGTGGGAATTTTTTGCGAGATTATCCGCAGCACGAGTCCGACCCATCCCCGCTGCATGAAAGCATTGGCACGGAAGCGCCCGATACCGGTGGGTGAAATGGCGAAATTGCATTCCTTGGAAGCTTCAAATTCGGCGGCCTGACGGTCATTCATGACGGATCTGACCAGTTCCGCAGTGTGCGCCGGAGACAGGGGCTGGTTCGATTGTGGCGTGACACGTCCATCAATCTTGATTGCAGGAGGAAAACCGGCGGTAATCAAGAGGTCGGATCCGTTTTTTTTCAGTGTCAGCCGCAACAGGTCGTGCATAAACTTAAGGTTTTTTTCCCGTTCCATGTTTTTTCCTTTGTAGTGCGGTCGCTCGTGGGCATGCTGCCGCTGTCTTCCGTTTTTCGGAAAGCGCTTGCTGAATCCCGATGATTCCTTTAGCTAAAGAAAAGATCCTTGTTCTGCGCGTGTATTCGGGCCTCAGATGTGGATATGACGTTACGCCGCACGAGGTCGGTGAGGCATTGATCAAGCGTCTGCATGCCGTGGCTTTGCCCGGTCTGGATTACGGAATACATCTGGGCCACTTTGTTCTCACGGATCAGATTACGGATCGCCGGGATCCCTATCATGATTTCGTGTGCCGCAACCCGTCCCGATTCGTCCTTGGCCTTGATCAGGGCTTGTGAAATGACCGCGCGCAGGGATTCCGAGAGCATCGAACGCACCATTTCCTTTTCCGCTGCCGGGAACACGTCGATGATACGGTCGATGGTCTTGGAGGCCGAGGAGGTATGCAGCGTGGCGAAAACCAGGTGCCCGGTTTCTGCTGCTGTCAGTGCCAGACGGATGGTTTCCAGGTCGCGTAGCTCGCCCACCAGGATCACATCCGGGTCTTCGCGCAGGGCAGAGTGCAAAGCGTTGCCGAACGAGAGCGTGTCGCGGAACACTTCGCGCTGGTTGATCAGGCAACGCTTGGGTTCGTGGACGAATTCGATTGGATCTTCGATAGTGAGGATGTGTGCGTAGGCGTTTTCATTGACATAGTCGATCATCGCCGCCAGTGTCGTCGATTTGCCTGACCCCGTTGGGCCGGTGACGAGGATGATGCCCCGCGATTGGTTCACGATGTCAACGAAGATCTTTGGAAAATTGAGTGCCTCCAGCGACAGTACCTTGGATGGAATCGTCCGGAATACCACTGCTGCGCCACGCTCCTGGTTGAACGCGTTAACCCGGAAGCGCGCGAGATTGGGGATGGAAAAAGCGAAGTCGCACTCCAGGGTTTCCTCATATTGCTTGCGCTGGCGGTCGTTCATGATGTCATAGGTCAGCGCGTGCACTTCCTTGTGTTCCAGGGGAGGGAGGTTAATTCTGCGTATGTCCCCGTTGACACGGATCATGGGTGGCAAACCGGCGGAAAGATGCAGATCGGAAGCCTGATTTTTGACGGAAAAGGCGAGCAGTTCGGTAATGTCCATGTATGCGGGAGTAATGACGAAAAGAATGTCAATGCGGGTGTCAGGGAGCAGCGGTTATACTACTGCTGTCTCATTGGATAAAAAGCCAAAAATTCGGCGAGATGACACCGATAATTGTCGCCCTTCGCGCAGTTCGCGCGCGTATCGACGCCGCAGCCAGGGCCATCGGGCGCGACCCGGCCTCGATTCACTTGTTGGCGGTGAGTAAAACCTGTTCAGCCTCAGATGTGTGCGTTGCATTCGAGGCCGGACAGCGCGCTTTTGGCGAGAACTATGCAAACGAAGTAGCCGAAAAAGCCGCTTCGCTGGCCGGGTTGGGGTTGGAGTGGCATTTCATCGGCCCCTTGCAGAGCAATAAAACCAGGATCGTAGCCGAATGCTGCGACTGGGTGCACAGCGTCGACCGTCTGAAAATCGCCGAACGCCTGTCCATGCAGCGTGATGCCGATCGCCTTCCGTTGCAGATTTGCATGCAAGTTAATGTCAGCGGCGAAGCAAGCAAGAGTGGCGTACCGCCCGATGAGGTCATACCATTGGCGCGTGTTGTCGCCGACTTGCCACGGATGTGCTTGCGTGGTTTGATGTGCATTCCGGAGCCGAGTGAAGATCAATCGTTATTGCGGCGCCGTTTTGCTCTGTTGCGCCAATTGGCCGAGCAACTGCGGGCAGAGGGGCTTATGCTTGATACCTTGTCGATGGGCATGTCGCATGACCTCGAAACCGCCATTGCCGAAGGCGCAACCATCGTGCGGGTCGGCACGGCCATTTTCGGTGAAAGGGAAAACGCAGAAACAACCAGAACAGGAGAATTGGGTTTGCAATGAAAATATCATTTCTCGGCGGAGGCAACATGGCCTCTGCCCTGATAGGGGGTATGTGTACGCGTGATTTTGAAGCCGCTGACATTACCGTTGTCGAACTGGACGCCGCTGCCCGCGAACGGCTGCAAACGGCCTACGGCGTAGCCGTGCTGGCTGTGCCCGACGACGGTGTGTTCCACAGTGACGTCCTGCTGCTGGCCGTTAAGCCCCAACAGATGAAAGCCGCGTTGGCCCCCTTTGCAGGTACGTTGCGGGAAACGCTCGTCATCAGCATTGCTGCCGGATTGCGTCTGGCCGACATCGGGCGCTGGCTTGGCGATGAAAATGTGCCTTATTCCCGGTTGGTGCGCTGCATGCCCAATACCCCTGCGCTGATTGGTGCGGGCGTTACCGGGATGTTTGCCGCGCCTGGGGTCGATGCTCCCGCGCGCGAAGTTGCTGGCCGCATCCTTGCCGCCGTCGGCAGTATCGTGTGGGTAGACGACGAAACCCAGCTCGACGCGGTCACGGGCATATCCGGTAGCGGCCCGGCCTATGTCTTCCATTTCATCGAGGCCCTGGAAGCTGCCGGACTGGCGCAGGGGTTCGATGCGGTGAGTGCCCGTCGCCTGGCTATCGATACCGTGTCCGGTGCGGCAAAGTTGGCGGAAGCGTCAAAGGATTCTCCCGCCACGCTACGCGAAAAAGTAACCTCGAAAGGCGGGACGACCGCCGCTGCGCTCGCATACCTTGCGGCCTTCGGCTGGCATGATGTCCTGGTTGGCGCGGTGGAAGCGGCCAGCGTGCGCAGCCGCGAACTGGGCGAACAACTCGGACAGGATTAAAAGGTTCATTCAGAAACTCAAGGACGAAACAACATGCTTGCACAAATCGTGCTCCTCATCACTGGAACTGTATTGGGCTTCATTACATTGGCGCTGCTGGCCCGGGTTTTCATGCAATTGGGGCGGGTGTCGTTCCGCAACCCGATTGGGCAATTTGTCATCGCCATCACCGACTGGGCCGTCATGCCCGCACGCCGCGTCATTCCCGGCCTGTTTGGGCTGGACATGGCAAGCCTGCTGCTGGCCTGGGTTGCGCAGATACTCTTTGTCCTCATTAAAATCAGCCTGAGCGTGCTGCAGGTGAGCACACCATTTGCCATTCCGCTTCTGGGACTCGTCGAACTCGCGTGTATGGCGATCTACCTTGTTATGGGTATCGTCATTGTATCGGTAGTGCTGTCCTGGGTCGGATCGCAGGCTCCCGCAGCCTACGTGTTCAGTGAACTATCGCGGCCTTTCCTCGCGCCGTTCCGTCGGCGGATACCACCTCTCGGCGGCATCGACCTGTCACCGCTGGTTCTGTTGCTGTTATTGCAGATCGTGCTGCTGGCCATTGCGCAGCTGCGGGAGAGCCTGCTGGTGTTCCCTTTCAGTTTCTGAGCGCGTTGAATGGACGATTGGTTGTCCGAGGCCGGTGACGGCAGCCTGATCCTGAGCCTGCATGTCCAGCCCGGCGCGAAAAACACTGGCTTTGCGGGCCTTCACGGCGGGGCCGCCAAACTCCGGCTGGCCGCGCCGCCTGTCGATGGCAAGGCCAATGCCGCCCTGTGTGCATTCCTGGCTGAAGTCTGCGGTGCGCCGAAATCCGACATTCAACTCTTGAGCGGCGAAACCTCGCGTGCCAAACGGGTACGCATCGCCCCCGCGCCGAACCGCCTGTCCCGCCTGCGTGCAGCCCTTGCAGCATCCAGACAAACTTAAGGCTAAACTAAGGAAACGCTGATTTATTCAAACTCTTGCGAGCCGTGCCATTAAAAATCAACGAGTTATCACACGAAATATAGACAGAAACCGAATAAATCAGCGTGTTCCTAAGGGCTTATCTTGACGTGCCCGGTAAGCCTGACTAGAATCGCCTCCCTTACGCTTCGGGTGGTTAGCTCAGCGGTAGAGCACTGTCTTCACACGGCAGGGGCCACTGGTTCGAACCCAGTACCACCCACCAACAGCCAGTCCAGTCCCATCCGACAAAGAGCAAGGATATTGCGGATGGCAGGGTAAAGCCCCGCGTTTTCTTGAGGGGTTTCTTCAGAACAGCCTGATGGGTATTACGGAACCATTGCCCGACGCTCGGCCAGTGCCTGCGCGATGGTTCCGATGCCGGTGTGTTCGAGTTCGCCGCCTACCGGTACGCCCCTCGACAGGCGGCTGACTACCAGGCCGCGCGTGGTGAGCAGTGCGGCTAAAGCGTGTGCGGTGACTTCGCCTTCGTTCGTGAAGTTGGTGGCAAGGATGACTTCCCGTACTTCGCCGTCACAGGCGCGGGCAATCAGGCGGCCGAATTCCAGTTCGCTCGGGCCGATGCCGTCGAGCGGCGACAGGTGGCCCATCAGTACGTAATAAAGGCCATCGTACGCTTGTGTTTGTTCGATCATTGCGAGGTCAGCCGGGGTTTCGACCACGCACAGGCGGGAAGGGTCGCGGTGCGGACTCGCGCAACGCGCACAGACTTCTTCTTCAGAAAAAGCATTGCAGCGCGCGCAATGCCGCAGCACTTCAAGTGCGTGACCGATGGCTCCTGCCAGCCGTGCTGCGCCGTTGCGGTTGCGTTGCAACAGGTGGTAGGCCATGCGCTGCGCCGAACGCGGCCCTACGCCAGGCAGGCAACGCAGGGCAGCGATCAGTTCGTCCAGGCTGGATTGCTTTTCCGGCATCAGAACGGCAGCTTCATTCCCGGCGGCAAGTTGAGCCCTGCCGTAAAGCCGGACATTTTTTCTGTGGCCGTGGCTTCGACCTTGTGCACTGCGCTGTTGACCGCCGCCGCGATCAGGTCTTCGAGCATCTCGCGGTCATCCATCGCCGAGGGGTCGATTTGAACGCGGCGTATTTCGTACTTGCCCGTCATTACCACCTTTACCATACCTGCGCCGGATTCGCTCTCGATTTCCATCAAGGCGATTTGATCCTGCATTTTCTTCATATTTTCTTGCATCATCTGCGCCTGTTTCATCAGGCCGCCAAGTCCGCCTTTCATCATCCGAACTCCGTGAAGGGTAAAGTAATAAGGCTACAACAATTTGGCCGTGCTTTCGCTCAGGCTGGCGTCGAAACGTTCGATCAATTCACGCACGAACGGGTCGCTTTCAAGCGCCGCGACCGCTTGCGCCTGCTGTTCACGGCGATCAAGTTCGTCAAGCTGTGCCGGGGTTTGTCCAGCAATTGCACCTGTTTCAAAGTCCAGCCGGATGGGGCGACCAAGCGTGCGGGTAAGGTCGCCTTCGATTCGCGCGAATACGGCGCGATTCATGTCCAGTATGTGGCGTTGCGCGTCCGAGAGCCGCAAATACAGGCGATCTCCTTCGCATTTTACCCATTCGCAATGCTGTGCGCATTCACGCGCCAGGCCGGTCAGCCGGAGCGCGCGCACGACTTCGCGCCAGTCAGCGCGCTCGAACGCCGCCGTGACTGCCGCTTTTATATCCGTAGCGGCTTCGGGTGCAGGTGAGGGAAGGGTGGCAGGCGTGCCGGGCGTAGCGGTTTTTGTTGGTAAAGGCCGTGCCTTGCCACTGCCGCTGCCACCGGATGTCGGGCTGCTGCCGGATGCGGAGGGCTGTTCGGGCCGAAAAGCCAGCAACCGCAGCAGGCACATGGTGAAACCCGTGTATTCGTCGGGCGCGAGCGGCAGTTCGTCGCGGCCATGAATGGCGATCTGGTAGGCCAGTTGCAGGGTTTCGGCATCGAACCGTTCCGCCTGGGCCAGCAGCCGGGCGCGCTCGCTCTCTTCGGCAATAGCGTTGGGGACGAACTGTGCCAGCGCCACCCGCGCCAGCAGGGTTGCCAATGCCTGCAAGGCGGCTTCGAACGACAGGCTTCTCGATTCCATGTCATCGGCTACAGTAAGCAGCGTGTCGGCGTTGCCCTCGGCCAGCGCGTCCAGGATTGCGTACAGGTGATCTTCGCCCACTGCGCCGAGCATGTTAGTCACCTGTTCCTCGAATACGCGCCCCGCACCGTGGGCGATTGCCTGGTCGAGCAGGGAAAGTGCGTCGCGCATCGAGCCCCTGGCTGCGTGGGCAAGGTGGCGTAACGCCCCCGGTTCGAACGGGATCTCCTCAGCTTCCAGAATATGCGCGAGGTGTTCCGTGATCCGCCCCGGCGGCATCTGCTTGAGATTGAATTGCAGGCAGCGGGACAGCACCGTTACCGGGATTTTTTGCGGGTCGGTGGTGGCGAGGATGAATTTCATGTGCTCCGGCGGCTCTTCAAGCGTTTTCAGCATCGCGTTGAAGGCGTGTCCGGTGAGCATATGGACTTCGTCGATCATGTAGACCTTGTAGCGGCCTGCCACGGGCGCGTATACGGCACGGTCGAGCAGGGCTGTCATGTCGTCGACCCCTCGGGTTGAGGCTGCGTCCATCTCCACATAGTCGGGAAAGCGGTCGGAGTCGATGGCGCGGCAGGCTTCGCATTGCCCGCAGGGTGTAGCGCTCACGCCCTGTTCGCAGTTCAGCGCCTTGGCAAGGATGCGCGAAATCGTGGTTTTGCCTACCCCGCGCGTACCCGTGAAAAGCCACGCATGATGCAGCCGCTTTGTGTCGAGCGCGTGGGAAAGCGCCCGGACGACGTGTTCCTGACCGATCAGGGTGTCAAAGGATTTTGGCCGCCATTTGCGAGCCAGTACCTGATAACTCATGGGCGCAGATTTTACCCGATCAAAAAGATAAGCGCCGCGATGCGCGACGCTTGAACTGGATTCGGGTGGCGAGCCTGACCCCCGGCACTTACAGGAAACGGCTGTGGCTGCTGCCTTCCGGCCCTGACCAGGTTCACCGCGCTGCAATGCGGGGAGACCCGCCACGGGGCGGAATTGTAACAGCAAGGGCAGGCGCGCTCGACAAATAATTAAACAACTGTCGCGAGCTTTTGATTTGTCCGGTTCTGTAGCGCGAGAAGTGTCCGGTCGTCATATTCACCTTGAGGAGGTGAAAGATGAGGCGGTCAGAACCACAGATCGTGCAGACTGAGGGCGGGTTAGCGACTTCGGCGTAGGCGTGATAATCGTGATGGCCTTCCTCTCCACAGGCTTCACATCCGGCGGAACTCGCCGTAGGCGCTGTCCATTCGGAACCGGATTTATACGCCTGTCGAGCAGGAGAAACCGTCAGCGCACACCAGTTGTACCAAAATGAAATGCGCCGCCCATACCTGTAAATCAATCTATTCTGCATAAATTCGCGTACATTTGGGCACCTTGAAAAACTCCCTTGTTTCATGGAGTCAGAAAAATTTCCCTTTGATTTCATTGGAAAAATTTTTGATCTTTTATCCAAACCTGATGTTTTTCGAGGTGCCCATTTGAGTAAATTTCATGCGAACTGTTCAAACTTCTGAAATTTTTCGGCAAAAGCCCGTCGACCCGCTTGGCGGCACTGAAAAAATGGCCAGCGCGGCCTTACAGCCATGCGGCTGCGTAGCTGCCCAGGTAATAATTCACATTAACCAGCAAAAAAAAAACTGTTGACAAACACTTTGTGATTTCGTACCTTGAAAAAAAATAATTTTTATCAGTTATGTTACGCTTGCGTAATTACAAAAATTAATCAGCATGACCGTCGAAGTACACATGGGGAGTAACGCTCCCCATGTCCAATCTGCCGGAAGGCGCGTAGGTACGGGGCATGCTGGCAATCGGAGAGTGAGGAGAGACTCATGAGTATCCGTCGTGAGTACCCTGTTTTTGCTCGTGGCAGTAATATTTTTTTTTTTAATTTTGGAGGTAACACCCACATGGAAAGTCGTTTTGCAAAAATCCGTAGCAAGGTTCGTCAGGCTGGTCAAGGGATGACGGAGTACATCATCATCGTTGCGGTCATCGCCATCGGTTCGATTGCCGTGTATACATATTTTGGGGATGCGCTGCGTCATCAGACGGCGTCGGCAGCGAAATCGCTGGCTGGCCAGAAAGGTGATAAGGAGAACAAAGATGCCGCCACCGCTGCGGGTAATGCAGCAGATGCAAATGCTACCACGAGAGACTTGACCAATTTTGGCGACCAGAAGACTGCCAAGTAGTAACGTTTTCCTGTTTCCTGTGATGTCACAGGAAACAGGGAATTTCAGTTCCTGAAACGGAGCGTAGGGCATGAAACTTACGAATCTGAAGAATGTCCGCCGTTATGTTCGCCAGGCCGGTCAGGGCATGACGGAATACATCATCATCGTTGCGGTCATCGCTATCGGGTCGATTGGGCTGTATACATTTTATGGAGATATCTTGAGAAATCAGACAGCAGCGGCCTCAAAATCGTTAGCGGGTCAGAGTGGTAAAGATGTCATGAAATCTGCCGAAAATACGGCGCTCGCAGCCCAAATGGATGCGGCAGTGGGCAAGACTTTGGAGAATTTTGGCGATGTTTCAACGCATAAGTGAAGTTTGTGATATGTGTATGGTGTATGACTTTTCTGCTAATTCATGATAAAATAATATTTTACCGGCAATGAGGTCTCCTATGTCTTCCCTGAAAACGTTTACCCTGCTCTTGGGCGCGGTTTTGTCTGCCAATGTCATGGCACAGGCAACTACACCTGCCGCTACCGCGAACAACGCCGAGTTGATCGACGTGGTGAACTTTTTCAACGGCGGATTCCCCTATACGCCTGCACAGAAGAATGAGAGTACTGATCGTATCGACAACCAGATCGAAGGGATCAGTTACGGACAGACAGGGAATCCGTTCTCACGAGATGATCTCGATAAAAAAGAAGGGCCGCAGGAGGTAACCCTTTTTTACTCGTTTGCCACGCCCGCGACGATACAGTCCTTCCGTGTTTCCGGGGTTGATAGAGACCGCCACAATATGCCGCGCCGGATTGAGTTTGCGCTCTCCCAGTCGCCAGATGGCGACTTTCAGACCGTGGCGAGGTTTGATGTGCCCGAATCCTATCTTACGGCTTCAAGCACGAAGTATGATTTTTCCATCCCGCTCAAACAAAAAGCTTCCGGGCGCTATGTGCGTGTCACCTTGTCCGGTTCAAATTACGGGTGGTATCGGCTTTCCCGTTTCAGCGCCTATGGCCGGTTCGACCAACCGGTTCAATTACGGACGGATTTCAGCGGTATCTATCACATTTACGGGAGCAGTAACCAGGAACTTCCAGCCAATCGTGACATGGTGAACCAGCACAAAGAAACGAGCCACAGTCCTTTCCTGATCTTTCACCAGAAAGACGGGCAAATTAAGGGGTGCTATGTGTATGGGTCAGGTCACGAAAAGGGAGTTGGCCTGAAAGTCATCAGTGAAGTACTTGGCGATTTGACAGGCGGTATAGAAAACAATGTGTTCCGCTTCACGCGCACCTACGCCAAGGACGGCAGCCAGAGCCAAGGGGTGATGGCGCTTGCTCCCGCCTCAAAAGGAATCACGGAAGCCAAATATCCTGGCTATCTGCTTATCATGAATAATGCCAAACCCGGCGGCAAGGAAGGGGATAACGCTTTCAGGGTGAGTCTCACCCGCGTTTCCAACACCCATCCCCCCTGCGCCGTCACCGGTCAGAAAGAAAAGACCGCGACTGAAGCCATGCAGGAGAGCCTGGAAAAAACAGGCAAGGTGCAGCTTTACGGCGTGAATTTTGATTTCGATTCCGATGTCCTGCGCCCGGAGTCCGGTGCCGTG
>WREK01000049.1 GCA_009779355.1 Betaproteobacteria bacterium
ATTTTACATTGATTGCCGTCTCAGAATGATATGACTAATAGGTGCAATCGCCCTGCTGCACGTTGGGGTTTGCAAGCTCACCCCAATCTATATGGTATATGGCGAACAGGTGCAATCGCCCTGATCCTACACGGCATCATCTTTATTTCTTCGGCCATATTGTCTCGCCACGCGCATTTTTCAGGACTTCGTGGCCATCTACCTCGTCTATGAAAAGCATGGCAACGATTTCGCCTTTCGCGTTGAAATAGCTAACCTTTCCGGTTTCCTTGACCAGTGCCAGGCCATTGTCGGCAAAATCCCATGCATCCCTGAACTTCTGTGGAATTACCATCTTGCCTTCGCCGTTGATGAAACCGTATTTCCCATTTTCCTTGACCAGTGCCAGGCCATTGCCGGCAAAACCCCATGCATTCTCAAACCTCGGTGGAACGACCATCTCCCCCTTTGTGTTGATGTAGCCGTATTTTCCGTTTTCCTTGACCCGTGCCAAGCCGTTGGCGTCAAAATCCCATATTTTCTCAAACCTTGGAGCAATTGTCATT
Source organism: Betaproteobacteria bacterium (assembly GCA_009779355.1). Taxonomy (GTDB): domain Bacteria; phylum Pseudomonadota; class Gammaproteobacteria; order Burkholderiales; family Rhodocyclaceae; genus WRNU01. The sequence continues at coordinate 546 of WREK01000049.1, forward strand.
CCGCTTTGGAGGTTGATGAGACCATATTTTTTGTCTTCATTGATCCGTGCAAAACCATTGGAGGTAAGATACTCTATTTCTATTTCCTCAAATTTCGACGGAATAACTATATCGCCTTTGGCGTTGATGTAGCCCCATTTTCCGTTTTCTTTGATCTTTGCTAAGCCATTGGCGTCAAAATCCCATGCATCCTCAAACCTCGGCGGAATCACTATATCGCCTTTGGCGTTGATATAACCCCATTTCCCGTTTTCCATGATCGCTGCTAAGCCATTGGCGTCAAAGTACCTTGCTTCCTCAAATTTCGGTGAAACCACTATCTTGCCTTTGGCGTTGATATAACCCCATTTCCCGTTTTCCATGATCGCTGCTAAGCCATTGGCGGAAAAATCCCGTATTTTCTCGAACTTCTGCGAAGTTATCATTTCACCTTTATTGTTGATGTAACCGTGTTTTCCATTTTCATCGATCCATGCCAAGCCATTGGCGTCAAAATTCGGTGTTTCCTTAAATCTTGGTGGAATCAGCACTTCGCCTTGGGTGTTGATGAGGCCATATTTTCCGTTTTCTTTAACCCATGCCAAGCCATTGGCGTTAAAGTACTCTGCTTCCTCAAATTTCGGTGAAATCACTATCTTGCCTTTGGCGTTGATATAGCCCCATTTCCCGTTTTCCATGATCGCTGCTAAGCCATTGGCGGAAAAACCCCGTATTTTCTCGAACTTCTGCGAAGTTATCATTTCACCTTTATTGTTGATGTAACCGTGTTTCCCATTTTCCTCGATCCTTGCCAGGCCATTGGCGTCAAAATCCCGTATTATCTCAAGCTTCGGCGGAACCAGCATTTCGCCTTGGGTGTTGATGAGGCCATATTTCCCGTTTTCTTTAACCCATGCCAGGCCATCGGCATCAAAACCCTGTATTTCTTCAAACCTCGGTGGAATCACCATCTCGCCTTTGGTGTTGATGAGGCCATATTTTTCGTTTTCCTTGATCAGTGCCAAGCCGTTGTCGTCAAAATCATTGTCAAGCTGCACTGTTCTTTCCTTAAAGTTCGGCGGAATCAGCATCTCGCCCTTAGCGCTGAGGTAGTAAGTCTGGGATCTTTCCCGCACCATACTCCTCATTGGCCACATTTCCACCTTCGACCACACTTTCCAGCCATCGGCATCAAAATCCCTATCCGGCTCAATCACTGCCTCGCCTTTGGCGTTAATGTAGCTGTAACCCCATTTCCCGTCTTTCTCGGTCTTGGTCAAGCTATTGACGGTAAAACCCCATGAACTCTTAGACCTCGGCGGAATCACCATCTCACCCTTGGCGTTGATGTAGCCCCACTTCCCGTTTTCTGCTATTTTTGCCAAACCATTGGAGGTAAAACCCCATACATTCTCAAACTTCGGCGGGATCGCCACCTCACCTTTAGTGTTGATGAAACCATATTTTCCGTTTTCCTTGATCCGTGCCAAGCCATTGTCGGCAAAACCCCTTATATACTCAAACCTCGGTGGAGTTACCACCTCACCTTTAGCGTTGATGAGACCATGTTTTCCGTTTTCCTGTATCCGTGCCAAACCATTGGCGGTAAAACTCCATGCATCCTCAAATTTCGCCGGGATCACCATTTCGCCCTTGGCGTTGATGTAACCCCATTTCCCGCTCTCTCTAACCTGTGTCAATGCATAGTCAAAATAAAGCACCTCACACTTTGCAGGAATCACCATCTTGTTATTAGCGTTTATGTCATCCAATTTTCCGTTTTTTTGTAGCATGAAATTTTCAACAAAAAATATTTCCTCAAAAAAAGGCGCCTCTTCACACTCCGGTGGAATCACTATTTTGCCTTTTGCGTTGATGTAACCGTATTTCTCGTTTTCCTTGATCCGTGCCAAGCCATTGTCGGCAAAACCCCTTATATACTCAAACCTCGGCGGAATCACCATCTCGCCTTTGGCGTTGATGAGACCATATTTCCCGTTTTCCCTGATCGTTGCCAAGCCATTGGCGGTAAAACTTTCTGCATCCTCAAACCTCGGCGGAATCACCATCTTGCCCTTGGTGTCGATGTAACCCCATTTCCCGTTTTCCTTGGCCCTTGCCAAGCCATTGGCGTCAAAATCCCGCGCATTCTCAAACCTCGGCGGAATCACCATTTCGCCCTTGGCGTTGACGTAACCCCATTTCCCGTTTTCCATGACCCTTGCCAAACCATTGGCGGTAAAACTTTCTGCATCCTCAAACCTCGGCGGAATCACCATCTTGCCCTTGGTGTCGATGTAACCCCATTTCCCGTTTTCCTTGACCCTTGCCAAGCCATTGGCGTCAAAATCCCATGCAGCCTCGAACCTCAGCGGAATCACCATCTCGCCCTTGGCGTTGACGTAACCCCATTTCTCGTTTTCCTTGACCTTTGCTAAGCCATTGGCACCAAAATCCCATGCATCCTCAAACCTCGGCGGAATCACCATCTCGCTCTTGGTGTCGACGTAACCCCATTTCTCGTTTTCCTTGACCCTTGCCAAGCCATTGTTGGTAAAATACCGCGCATCCTCAAATCTTGGCGGAATCACCATCACGCCTTTGGTGTTAATGTAACCCCATTTCTCGTTTTCTTTGACCGCAGCCAGGCCATTGACGGCAAACCCCCATGCTGCCTTCTCAAACCTTGGCGGAATCACAGTATCGCCTTTGGCGTTGATGTAGCCGTATTTCCCGTCCTCCTTAAACAGTGTTAAACCATTGTCGGCAACCCGCGTTGTCTCTTCCTCAGGCATCGGTACAATTACCATCTCGCCTTCATGGGTGAAGAAATCCGACCCCCCTTTTTCATTAGAGCGTAACGATAAGCCGCCGTAAGAAAGATACCTTGCATACTCAAATCTCGCTGGAATTACCATTTCGCCTTCGGCGTTGATGTAACCCCATTTTCCGTTTTCCTTAACCTGTGCTAAATCATTGGCGTCAAAATCCCATGCATTCTCAAATCTCGGCGGAATTACCATCTCGCCTTTGGCGTTGATATAACCCCATTTTCCATCTATTTTTATCTGAAAAAGTTCCCCTGCCTTATTTTCCAGCGCTTCTGCCGTATCTTCCTTTGCTTCAACCGGCGGGCTGCAACCCTGAAGGCCTATCGTAACCGCCAGCACTACCGTCGCCAGTTCGGTGGTTCGCATTTTCCGCACCCTCTCTCGCCCCTTTGAGGCACCTTCTTCTGCAAGCGGGAGAAGGGAGCAAAGCGTAACGTTGGAATTCTGGTTCTGGCAGTCCGGACAGGTGATTGGCATAATGGCGCTCCGTAGTCACATGGTCACGCATTGTAGCAGCATATTTGAGCCATCCCAACCCGAAGGCTGGGGATTGCGCGATACCTTTCCCCTCTTCCGCAAGCGGGCGAGGGTGCCCCGAAAGAGCGGGAGAGGGAAATGCGTGCGTCTGGATTAAACAAGCCCCAAGCAGCCGACACCCCATTGCCCTTGCACGTTGGGGTTTGCTTCGCGCACCCCAACCTATTACGCATGTTGCAGGTTGTGAGAAATATGTAAATCGCATAGTCTGGAGTGAGCTTGCGAGCCTCAACGATGTGCAATAAGTGCCCTGAGCTTCAGCGCGTCAGGCTGTCGAGGTAACGGTCGGCATCAAGCGCGGCCTGGCAGCCGCTTGCTGCACTGGTGACAGCCTGTTTATAGATGGGGTCTTGCACGTCACCAGCGGCGAAGATGCCAGGGATGCTGGTCTGTGTGGCATCGCCCTGCTGGCTGCCACGGGTGATGATGTAGCCGCCGTCCATGTCGAGTTGTCCGGCGAAAATGCCGGTGTTGGGCTGGTGCCCGATGGCGATGAAGACACCATGCACGGCGACATCGCGCGTTTGCCCGTTTGTTACGTTGCGGATGCGCATGCCGGTGACGCCGGAGCCGTCACCGAGCACTTCGTCGAGGATGTGGTCGAGCGCCAATTCGATTTTTCCGGCGGCGACCTTTTCCATCAGTTTGCCGACCATGATTTTTTCGGCACGGAATGCCTGGCGGCGATGCACGAGTGTGACTTTTTGCACAATGTTGGCAAGATAGAGGGCTTCTTCCACGGCGGTGTTGCCGCCGCCGATGACGGCAACATTCTGGTTGCGGTAGAAAAATCCGTCGCAGGTGGCGCAGGCCGATACACCGCGTCCGGCGAATTTTTCTTCTGAAGGCAGGCCAATATAGCGTGCCGTGGCGCCCGTGGCGATGATGAGGGCATCACAGGTGTATTGGCCGGAGTCGCCGATCAGGCGGAACGGGCGCTCCGTGAGTAGCGCGGTGTGGATGTGGTCGAACACGATCTGGGTGTTGAAGCGTTCGGCGTGCTTCTGGAAGCGCGCCATCAGATCCGGCCCCAGAACCCCATCGGCGTCGGCAGGCCAATTGTCGACGTCGGTCGTGGTCATGAGTTGCCCTCCCTGGGCAAGCCCCGTGATGAGCAGGGGGGCCAGATTGGCGCGGGCTGCATAGACAGCGGCGGTATAGCCGGCAGGGCCAGAGCCAAGGATGAGAAGGCGGGCGTGGATGTGTTCGGTGGCCATGGGAGCGGGAATGTGGGTGTTGAACGGCTCCAGCATTATATTCTCTGAGGAATTGGATGCAAAAAACCGAATTTACAAGCGAATGCCAACAGGGCAAGATACAGTTATACTCGCGTTATAGATTTTTCATTGAGCTGTGCAGGCTGGATGTCTGTTGGTTGTCTTGATTGCATGGTTCCTGGGAATCCTCTCCGTGTGGAAGCGAAGTACGCAGGGGGTGGATATCATGCAACCTTTTCAAAGTAATACATTATCCTATGAATCGGCCTGCTCTTGTTTCAACCACTGCGTTGAAAACCTTCCCCCTGTTTGCCGGGTTGTCTGACGATGTGCTGAGTTCAATTGCCCAGGTGGCGATGATGCGGCATTATCCGCGCGGGCAATCGGTGGTACGCGCAGGTGAGCGTACCGATTACGTCTACTTTGTGCTGACTGGTAGTCTCAAGGTCGTAGTAAGCGACGAAGATGGGCGCGAAGTCATCCTTTCCATCCTGGGTCAAGGGCAGATTTTTGGCGAGATGGGGATGTTCGGTGACCAGCCGCGTTCCGCCTCGGTGGTTCCTGTGGTGGCTTCCGATCTGGTGACGGTGACAAAACAGGCTTTCCGTCAGTTGATGCAGGATCATTTCGAAGTGGCTTGGCGCATCATGTGCAATCTTGCCGAACGCCTGCGTGATGCGGACCGCAAGATCGAAAGCCTTGCCCTGATGGATGTCTATGGCCGTGTGGCCCGCCTGCTGCTGGAGATGGCCGAGGAAGTCAACGGCGAAACCGTTGTGGCGCATAAGATTTCCAAACAGGACATCGCCCGCATGATCGGCGCTTCGCGCGAAATGGTCAGCCGGGTGATGAAAGACCTCGGCCAGCAGGGGCTGATCGAGGAGACGCCGCACGGCATCATCCTGCATGAGCGTTTGGGCAGCAACGCCTGACATCACTGCATGGTTTATTGGTACATCAGTCCGGCTTTCCGGCCGCTTATGGCGTCGGTAGTCGGTTCAGGGTGTTGTGCGTTGCCGGTTCGATGGGTTCGAGGGCTAGGGGTGGGGCGCTACGCTATAATCGGGCGCTTCACTTCCCTCAGGTCTTTTTCTGATGCCCTCTCGTCCTCCGTCCCGCCCTTTGCCTGAAAGAATTCCTCTGCTGTTACGGGAAGCCCGCTGGCTTGTGCTGGGTGTCATGTCGCTTTATATCGGCCTGATTCTGTTCGGCTACGACAAGGCAGATCCGGGCTGGTCACACGCTTCGGCGACGAGTGTGAGCAATCCGGGGGGGCTTTTCGGGGCTTGGCTTGCCGATGTGCTGCTCTACCTGCACGGGATCTCAGCCTGGTGGTGGGTGGTTTTCCTTGGTTATACGTTGGTATGGGGGTTTCTTCGCCTGCGTGATCGCCTGACGCTTGATCGCCGGTCGTTTTTAGTCATCCTGCTCGGTTTTATCGTGGTGCTGCTGACCAGCAGCGCGCTGGAAAGCCTGCGCTTCCTTGGCCTGACCGACCAGACTTTCAGCTTGCCGTCGCAGCCCGGCGGAATGCTCGGTTCTGTGTTGGGAGATTTGATGCAGCAAAATTTCGGCTACGTCGGTAGCTCCTTACTGTTGGTGACTTTGCTGGCTGCTGGTTTGTCGCTTTTTACCGGGGTTTCCTGGTTGTCCATTGCCGAGGGCATTGGCGGGATCCTGGAGCGGGCTGCCTTGGGGCTGTTCGCGTTTTTCCAGGGGTGTCGCGACAGGCTGGCAGGGCACAGGCTGGCCGTGCAACGCGAAGAAACGGTGCAAACTCGTCGCAAGAAAAAAAGCGAGCAAGCCCCGGCTGCGCCGCTACGGATCGAACCCGGCGTCTCGGAAGCGCCGCGTTCGTCCCGTGCCGACAAGGAACGCCAGCGGGTGCTCTTTGCCGATGGCGGCGGTAGCCTGCCGTCGCTGAACCTGCTCGATGCTGCGGCGAACAGCGGGGAACTGCCTTCCAGCGAAACGCTTGAATTCACTTCCCGCCTGATCGAAACCAAGCTCGCCGACTTCGGTGTCGATGTCAAGGTGTTGGCTGCTTATCCGGGGCCGGTCATTACCCGTTACGAAGTCGAACCGGCGGTCGGGGTCAAGGGTGCGCAGGTTGTTAATCTTGCCAAAGATCTGGCGCGCGCGCTCTCACTGGTATCGATCCGTGTGGTCGAAACCGTGCCCGGCAAGTCGTGCATGGCCTTCGAACTACCCAACGCCCGTCGCCAGGTTGTGCGCCTGTCGGAAATTCTTGGTTCGAAAGCCTACAACGACATGGGTGCGACCCTGACAGTGGCCCTGGGCAAGGACATCAGCGGGCAGCCGGTGGTGGCCGACCTCGCGAAAATGCCGCACCTGCTGGTGGCGGGGACGACCGGCTCCGGCAAGTCGGTAGGGATCAACGCCATGATCTTGTCCCTGCTCTATAAGAGTACGCCGGATCAGGTGCGCCTCATCATGGTCGATCCGAAGATGTTGGAGCTATCGATCTACGAGGGCATTCCGCACCTGTTGGCGCCGGTGGTGACGGACATGAAACACGCGGCCAATGCGCTCAACTGGTGCGTGGGCGAAATGGACAGGCGTTACCGGCTCATGGCGGCGGTTGGTGTGCGCAATCTGGCCGGGTTCAACAAGACCGTGACCGATGCGCGCAAGATAGGCGATCCGCTCACCAATCCGTTCTCGATCACCCCGGAGGGCCCGGAACAACTCGAACCCATGCCGTATATCGTGGTGGTGGTCGATGAACTGGCCGACATGATGATGGTGGTGGGCAAGAAGGTGGAGGAGTTGATCGCCCGTCTGGCGCAGAAGGCGCGCGCTGCCGGGATTCATCTGATTCTCGCCACGCAGCGTCCGTCGGTCGATGTCATCACCGGGCTGATCAAGGCCAACGTGCCGACCCGGATAGCGTTTCAGGTATCGAGCAAGATCGACTCGCGCACCATCCTCGACCAGATGGGGGCCGAAACCCTGCTTGGCATGGGCGATTTGCTTTACCTTGCACCGGGCACGGGCTTGCCGGTGCGGGTACATGGCGCGTTCGTTGCCGATGGCGAGGTTCACAAGGTCGTTGAATATCTCAAGAAAACCGGGCAGCCTGATTATGTGGAGGGTATCCTGATACCCGACTCGGACGATTCGGATGATTTTGGGTTCGATGGCGGAGGCGGAGGAAGCAACGGCGAGACCGACGAACTTTACGACAAGGCGGTCAATATCGTCATCAAGACGCGCAGGCCGTCTATTTCGCTGGTGCAGCGCCATTTGCGCATCGGTTACAACCGCGCTGCCCGTCTCATCGAACAAATGGAACGCAATGGAGTCGTCTCACCGGTTGGCGCCAATGGCAACCGTGAAGTGCTGGCTCCACCAATCGCAGAGGAATGAACGATATGAAAGGCCATCGTGGCGCACTGGCCGCATTGGCCGCTTCCGTTTCCCTGTTTCTACTGCCGGGGGGCGCAATGGCCGTTGGCGCGGTGGATAACCTGCGGCAATTCGTCGTTTCGACCAGCAGGGCTGAAGGCGAATTCAAGCAAATCGTCAGTGGAAGGGCGGGACAGCCGCCACAGCAGGCTTCCGGCAAGTTTTCCTTTGCCCGTCCCGGCAAATTCCGATGGGAATATGACCTGCCATACCCGCAGCTCCTGGTGGCTGACGGCAAGCAATTGTGGTCGTGGGATCGTGATCTTCGGCAGGTGACGGTACGCCCGATTGGAAACGCTCTGGGCATGACGCCTGCCGGGATCCTGTTCGGGCAGGGTGAACTCGAACGCGATTTCATCCTGACCGAGAGTGCGGCGGACGAAGGGACGGACGGCGGCAAAAAGCTCGTCTGGGTCGAAGCCCGCCCACGCCTGAATGATGAGGGGACTGCCAGTAGCGGTTTCCAGTTCTTTCGATTCGGCTTCGATGGCAAACGCCTGCAGCGCCTGACGTTGCTCGACAATTTCGGGCAGACCACGGTGATCGAGTTCATCAACCTGCGGGTTAATCCTTCATTTGCCCCGGATCATTTTCATTTTGAGCCGCCCGCAGGGGTGGATATCCTTGGCGATCCATCTCTTCCGTGATGAACGGCAATTTTGACCTTTTCGGGACGGTTGAACCTGATGCGCAAGGGAAGAGTCCTGCTGATCCCGGCTCAGGCAGGTCATCCCGCAAACCTGTGCCCGTCCCCCTTGCCGAGCGCATGCGCCCGGTTTCACTCGATGAAGTTGCGGGGCAGGCGCATCTTCTTGGGCCGGGCAAACCCCTGCGGCTTGCGTTCGAGTCGGGCAAGCCGCATTCGATGGTCCTCTGGGGGCCGCCGGGAGTTGGAAAGACTACGCTGGCCCGGTTGATGGCAAAAGGGTTCGACGCGGATTTCATTGCCTTGTCGGCGGTGTTCTCCGGCGTCAAAGAAATCCGCGAAGCGGTGGCGCAGGCCGAGGCGGCCCGCAAACTGGGGCGGCACACCATTCTTTTCGTTGACGAAGTGCACCGTTTCAACAAGGCGCAACAGGATGCCTTCCTGCCCTACGTGGAACAGGGGCTTGTCACCTTCATCGGTGCGACGACGGAAAACCCTTCGTTTGAAGTCAATGCAGCCCTGCTTTCCAGGGCAGCGGTCTATGTGCTGGAGGCGCTCGATTCTGATGCAATGGCCGAGCTTTTTGAACGTGCCTGTCGCTGTGCCTGCCCGGAACTTGCGTTCGATGACGACGCGCGCGAGCGCATGACCGGCTTTGCCGACGGTGACGCCCGGCGGTTAATGAACCTCATTGAACAGGTGCAGATCGCTGCGGTGACCACCGGTGAAAATCCTGTTACGGCGCTCTTCGTCGAACAAACGCTATCGCGCGACTTGCGCCGCTTTGATAAGGGGGGTGAGGCGTTTTACGACCAGATTTCCGCCCTTCACAAATCGGTACGTGGTTCCGACCCGGACGCGGCGCTGTACTGGATGTGCCGCATGCTCGACGGCGGTGCAGACCCGCTCTACCTTGGGCGGCGGATTGTGCGGATGGCTACAGAAGACATCGGGCTGGCCGACCCGCGCGCCCTCCAGATTGCGCTTGATGCCTGTGCCGCCTACGAGCGCCTGGGTTCGCCAGAGGGTGAACTGGCTCTGGCCGAAGCCGTCGTGTTCATGGCCTGTGCTGCCAAATCGAACGCGGTTTACCTGGCCTATAGCGCAGTGCGGCGCTTCATCAGGCAAAGCGGTTCGCTGCCCGTGCCGCTACACCTGCGCAACGCGCCGACCAAGCTGATGAAGGAACTCGGCTATAGCCACGGCTACCGCTACGCGCATGACGAACCCCAAGCCTACGCCGCAGGAGAACAGTACCTGCCCGACGGCATGGAGTCACCCGGCTGGTATCGGCCTACGTCACGTGGTATGGAAGCGAAAATCGCTGAAAAACTTGCTCACCTGCGCCGTCTCGACGTTCAAGCGGGCAGGGCGGAGCACGAAGACGATCCTGCCGTGATGATGGCAAAAAACGATAATGGGGTACCCTGAAACGAGGTACCCCATTAAAACCGTTGATTGTGTAGGCGCAATGGACAGGATTGCAGTTCCCGGTGAGGGAACTGCTTTAGTGCGCCAGATTGTGTGAGATGGAAAAGCGAGTGAACCCTACCCTGGCCCGCGCAGCCTTCTCCGGCATTCCGGCAGCATCGGCGTAGTCAATCAGTTCCTGGAGACAGCGTGCCAGCAACTGCACACCCTCGTCGGTCTGAACCAGACCGCAGAGCATTTGACCGGCCATGACATCAGGAATCCCTTCGAACTCGGCAATCAAAGCAACCTCATCGTCTGTGAGATCACAATAGTCGAGACAATCGCGCATAGATAGCATATTTAACCCCCCCTGCGAAGAACTGGCCTCTTCTTCTGTGGCCTGTTATAAGCCTATGCGAATGTAACGCAAATGCAAGGAGAAATGTCACGGTTTTCCCAATGAACAGAAATTTTTATTTATGCCAATATAAATTTATATGATTAAGCGATATAGGATAAAGTGACGAAAACATCGTAAAAACAAAAGTTTACAGTGGTTGATCAGTGACACAACTTTAGCTCTTCATTATAATTGTATGAATATCATATGATTCATGATCTATAGCAAACTTCTCAGGATGCATTTTCACGCTTGATATCCATATGCTACACGACCAACCGGCTCATGCATACCCTCAACGGCCCGGGGCTGTGGTCGGGCGCACGCTGGTAGCGATATTGGAAAACTTCCAGCGCGCCGATGCTTCAGTCATCGTGCCCGAAATTCTTTGTCGGGCGGAATGGATGTGATGATGCCAGAGACCTGAGGAGTTTACGGTTCAGGTTGTGACAGGCGCATGTCCGAAGTGGCCTGGGCATTGAAATGAAAACCGGCAGGGAGTTTGTCGTCGGATTCGACCAACAGGGGACGCTTGACCGGATAGGTATAGCAGAGGATGTCGTAAAAATTGCGAACATTCTCCGCCATGATGAGCGCCTCACCGCCGCGTACCGGCCCCGTCTTGAATCGATTGGCGTACTGAGGCTGTGCCAGCAGGGGCAGCACGGATTTCAGGTCTACCCACACGGTATCGTTCTTGCCGAGCAGGCGGGCCAGCGCCCTGGCGTTGTTGAGGCCCCCGGGGCCGATGTTATAAGCGGCGGTTGTCATCCACATACGGTCGGGGTAGAAAACCTCTTCCGGGAGTTTTGCCTGCAACATGGAAAGGTAACGCGCCCCTCCAAGGATCGACTGCCTTGGGTTGAGGCGGTCTTCGACACCGAGCCGGTTGGCGGTATCAACAGTCAGCATCATCATGCCGCGCACGCCGGTATAAGACGTTGCTTCCGGATCCCAGTTCGATTCCTGGTAAGAAACCGCTGCCAGATAACGCCAGTCGATGCCGGTTTTCTTCTCGGCCTCGCGGAAATAAGCGGTATAGCGCGGCAGGCGGTTCTGGATACGCTTGAGAAAAGCCGCGATGTCGTAATGGTCGAGGCGGCGGATGTGGCCGAAATAACGGTCTGCTGTACTGGCGAACAAACCATTTGCGGCAGACTCGTTGAAAAAATCATTGATTTCGTTTGTCAGCCCACCGTCGGGTTGCAGCGACATCGCCCAGGATACCGTGCTCTTGAGCGGCAGGTCGTAGACGATGGCCAGCGCGGGCGCCAAACGCTTGGCGAGCGCGTAATTCACCCGATCGGTTGCCAGAAGGTCGATCCGGCCGGTTGCCGCCTGCATGAGCAGATCCTGATCGTCGGTATGTGGGGCAGGATGGACGATTTCCAATCCGGGGATGCGCTGCTTGAGCGTTTCCATCAACGCGGCGAGTTTCGTACCCTGACGTACCGTGACAATGCGTCCGGCCAGATTGTTGTCGTGCAGGGCAGTGCGGCGGCCGGTGCGGCCGACCAGCACGAAATCGACCTCGCGCAGTCCTGCTGTCCAGGCCAAAGGCAAGTAACTATCGGGAGTCAGCCCGGCTGCTGCCAGATGTGCCTGCCCATTGATGACGGCTTCGAGCGCGTGTGCCGTATCCGGATAAGGTACGAACCGCACCGGCACTCCCAAGCGTTGCCCGAGCGCAACCAGCAGATCATACTCGAAGCCCGCGTAAGTCCCACGTTCATCCGTACGGTAAGAGAGCGCATCAACACGCGTAGCTACCCGCAATTCGCCCAATTCGCGAAAATTTTCGATACGTGAAGAAGAAGGGCTAACGACGGCTATAGCGATAGCCGCAATCAAGAGCACCGAAAAGCTGGCAAAGATGGTGTGAGAAAGACGCAATCGAATCCCTGGAAAAATGAGCCAAGCCGATTATGCCTGCCCTGGAGCCGACGTGCATGCCGGAGGGTACTATACGTACACATGGGGCGAGCGAAAAAGATACAGTGAGTAGGTCGGCCTGTGGGCGGATGTTCCTCCCTTACGGTTCCGTGTACTATCGAAAAATCGCACACCGTACGAGCGCCGGTCTACCTTTTTTCGTCTGGTTGCCTATAATTTCGCGCTTCGAGTGGAGAGATGGCCGAGCGGTTGAAGGTACCTGACTCGAAATCAGGCGTAGGTGTAAGCCTACCGTGGGTTCGAATCCCACTCTCTCCGCCATAGACCCATCAAGTCATTGATTTCTCTCGATTCCTTGTAGCCATGCAGGTGCAGTGTGCAGTATTGGGCACAAAGCTGGGCACAACTCAGCTATAAGCATGCATGGACGATGAAATGAGTTACCCTCCTGGCATGGAGTTGCACGGTAGGTTTTGGCGTATCAAGAAGCGTGTTCCATCCGATGTTGGCGCACACTACGGAAGCCAGTTTTTGCGCTTCCAGACAAAGGAAGCGGACAAGAAGAAGGCAGCGCTACCGTGTTGGCGATGGTTTCTATGTCTTGAGGAAGAGTTCGCCCGTATCCGCAAGACAGGCAGCAAGCACAAATTAGTTATCACACCTGATGAGGTGGATTACATCGTGGGCAAGATGGTCAGTACCTTGCTGAGTACCGATGAGGTGCGAAGGGAAAGAGGGCTGCTCACCGATGACCACCAGTACTCCCGTTTCTTGCAGAGCCTTGACGACGCTGACGAGGAAGCCCGTGCGGCACTCTCACGGGGCATCATCGAAGATGACCTACAGCGTACTACACTGTCCTGGCTCAAGGGGCACGGCTACGTTGTCCCCCAGGATAGCCACGAGTTCCGGCAAATCTGCGTTGCTTTTGCCAAGGGGAGGGCGGAGGCGGTAGAGGCTCAGCGGGCGAGAAATGAAGGGAAGAGGGTAGCTACTCCCTTGCCGCCCAAAGACCCTCGGGAAGTGGTTCCAGGTGCGCAGTCGGGCAGCGCTGTGCTGATGCTCTCGGGTGTGATTGCTGAGTTCCTACGCACGAAAGACCCCGCAAGCGGCAAGAAAGGCACCTCTAACAGGATGCTCAAAAACCCCCTCAAAAACCCCCATGTTCACGCCGGCCGAAAACTGACCATGTAGGGCGGGGTATACCGGCCCAAAATTGACCAGGGTATTTAACCTGTCCTGCCTGATTTTTAGGCAGGAGGAAGAGGTGATGACCATGGAGATG
>WREK01000050.1 GCA_009779355.1 Betaproteobacteria bacterium
CCGCGTTTGCGAAAAGATGCCATTGTATTCACCTGTTTGTAAAATTGCCGTAAATTTGCCGTAGTAAATACCGCGCTACGGTTGCCAACGTTACGCACAGGGAAGCAATGAAACAAGTAAGCTGCTGATTATATTAAGAAAGCTCGATAGTGCTCACCAGAGACACTAACGTTTTTACCACCCCATCGCCCGCTTGCGGGAGAGGGGCATGATCAATTCCCCTCCTTGGAGGGGTGGCGGCGAAGCCGACGGGGTGGTGCAGGGGTTTCAGCCCGCGTAGGAAAGCCTTGCGACCCCCAACGCTGCCGCCATCCCCTTGCCCCTGCACGTTGGGGTTTGCTTCGCGCACCCCAATCTCCCAATCTATGACTACTTCGCTCCTCGCAATGACGGAGCAGGTCAAGGGCGAGCGAAAGGCATGAAAGGCAGGTGTCGGACGTATGAAGTCCTTATTCTGACTTGACCCTACAATTGCATTCCACTCTCCAGCACTTGCATGTATACCTCAAGCGCACGCTCGGAGTCGTCGTATAGAGAATCGTCAGTGGTGACATTGAACGATTTTACGTTTGAGATTGCGCGTGATTTTTCGAATATGGCAGTGAGTGCTTTCTTGTTTGGGTGTGTAACGATGAGCGATATGAGCACAGCCCGCATCGCGGATTCTCTCGCTGCCAGCTTTGCGACACATCTTTCTGTTTCAAGGAGCATGTCTGCGAGCGTGTCAATTCTTTCGTTGAGATCTTGTTCTTCCATGGTGGTTACCCCCTCTGAAAATAATGTTTGTGTAAACACTACATTTTATCACGGAAGGACGCGCTGGCATTTTAATGGAGTGTTTTTGATTTATTCTTGTGCTGATCATTCAACACGTTGGCGCAGTTGCACGAAGGAGGCAGCCGGAACCGGTTTGTTGCACAGATGGCTTTGGTATTCCTTGCACAGGTAGTCTGCCAGGATGCTGATCTGTTTTTGTATTTGTAGCGTATTCGATCTTCTTTTTCCGACGCGAGGTCATGTCGACCCCGATCCCTGCCATGCGTTGGAGGGGAAGCGAGGCAGTTGACACTCATGGGGTCGGAAGTTCCCTTGCGTTTCGGTTTGATGTTTAGTCGAAATGAATCAAATCAATCTTTCGGTGTAATTTTCTTCAAATTCATCAGTTTTTTTGCGAAAACGGAGGCGGGAACCGGGTGGCTGAAAAGGTAGCCTTGGAAGATGTCGCAGCCGTGGTTGAGCAGAAAACGGTACTGTTCGTCGGTTTCCACGCCTTCCGCGATGACCTTGAGGCCAAGGGCGTGGGCCAGCCTGATAATGGCAATGGCAATCGTGCCGCCGGTATCAGCGTCCTGGATGTCCGCAACGAAACTCTTGTCAATCTTGAGGAGATTGACCTCGAACTGCTTGAGGTATGACAATGAGGAATAGCCGGTTCCGAAATCGTCGATGGAAATGCTTACTCCCATCTGACGCAGGCGGGAAAGGATGTCGACGGTGCAGTCGGCGTTGCGCATCAACATGGATTCGGTGAGTTCGAGCTCAAGCAGTCCGGGTTCTATTCCGGCTGTCTTCAGGCAGTCGCTAACCAGCATCGGTAAATCGTTTTGCTGCAATTGCTGTGCGGACAGGTTAACCGCGACTGGCACAACGGGTAGCCCGGCTTGCTGCCATGTGCGGATTTGCTGACAGGCGGTGCGGAGCACCCATGTGCCGATGGTAACGATGAGGCCAGACTCTTCAGCCAGGCGAATGAAGCGCCCGGGCAGGATCATGCCATGTTCAGGATGCCGCCAGCGCAGCAGCGCTTCGGCACCTTGCATGATGCCGGTGTTGGCATCGATCTTGGGCTGGTAGAAAAGTTCGAGTTCGTTGTGCTTGATGGCGTTGCGCAACTGATTTTCGAGCAACAGGTCGCCGAGGGAGGTGGTGTTCATGTCGGTGGAGTAGAAGCGGAAATTGTTACGTCCGTCTTCCTTGGCGCGGCTCATGGCGGCGTCCGCGTTGCGCAGCAGTTCCGCCGCCGTGCTGCCATCTGTCATGGAGATGGCGATGCCGATGCTGGGGGTGATAGTAATGTCGTGCCCGCCAAGAACGTAAGGGCGACCGATATTGGTGAGGAGTTTTCGTGCGATGCTGGCGGCGTCTTGCGGCTGGTTGATGTCGGGCAGGATGAAAACGAATTCGTCGCTGCCGAGGCGGGAGACGGTATCGGTGTCCCGCAGCAGGGCTTGGCTCCGGTGGGCGACTTGCTGGAGTAGGGCATCGCCTAGTTCATTGCCAAGGGTGTCGTTGATGTTGCGGAAACGGTCGAGGTTGACGAACAGCACGGCGGTATGGCTGTCGATGCGCTGCGACTGGGAGAGGGCTTCGTTGAGCCTTTCCTGCATCAACAGCCGGTTGGGCAGATTGGTGAGCGGGTCGTACAGCGAGAGGTGTTGAATATGGGCTTCGTTTTTTTTGCGCTCAGTGATGTCTGAAAATACGCCAATGTAGTGGGAAACGTCGCCTTTGTCGTCATATACTGCGCTAATTGACAACCATTCGGGATACATTTCGCCGTTTTTGCGGCGGTTCCAGATTTCACCCTGCCATTTGCCGTGTTGCCCCAAGGTTTTCCACATGTCGCGGTAGAAGGATTTGGCATGCCTGCCGGAGCTGAGCAATGAGGGCGAACGTGTCCGTATTTCTTCGACACTGTAACCGGTAATGCTGGTGAACGCCGGGTTGGCGACCAGGACGCGGGTGTTGGAATCGGTGATGACCATGCCTTCAGCTGCGCTGTTGAAGAGCGTGGCATAAAGTCTAAGATGGGCTTGGGTGTGATGCAGTTCGTCGATACGCTGCTGAAGGCTGTTGTTGGAGTCCTGCAGGGCCTGGGAGGCCCGGCCCAGGCGGATGAAGAGTAGCGTCAGGTAAAGGGCGAGCAGAAGTGCGGAAATGAAAAGCAGCACGCGGTAGACGTCGGATATGTTTGCCGCGTTTTCCTGGCCGATGCTGTAAATCTGGATGATTTTTTCGAGTTCGTTATCTACGGGGATCAGGGCGATTTCATGCAGTTTCAAATCCACTGCCTGCTTGCCTTTTATCATGATGTTGACGTGAGCGAGTACATTATCCAACTCCTGCACGGACGGGGGTGGCAGTCTGGCGTTTTTATGCCGGATGGATTCTTTGTGCCTGGATATGACTGACAGTAGTTCTTCATCGTCCGACACCAGATAGGTCATCACATTGTTGCTCAGGACGGTGAGGTCGGTGCGTAAGACCGAGGGGTGAGGCAAGTCGATGATGTGCCTGACCATGGTTGAGAAATAGTGGGTGGAGTTGCGCAATGTCGAGTTTTCCCGCATGAAGACTGCGATGTAGTCATTCTTTGCCTGCATCAGTCGGTCAAGCTCGTTGACATGGAGAGTGAGTTCTTTGATGTCGTTGCCGGACAGGAAACTTGGGGGGGCGTGAAGTTGCCTGAGCAGGGATTCGAGGTAGTTGATGTTCTGCGAGAGGGTGTCGTAGTTCTTGTAGATTTCAAAGCGGATGCCCAGGACGTCGGCGTCGATTCTGTTGTTTGTCTGGCGAAAGTTGCGGATTGCGCGCGAATAGGACTGAATTTCTAAAACCGAAGCGGTTTCCGCGTTGGTAAACACCCAGAGCAGCGTAGACGCGATGATTGCTACAATGAGCAGGCCGCGTCCGATTTCGGCAAAGGACGGTAAAGAATGTGCGCGTTCGTGCGCAGGCGTAGGGGACTCTGAGGATGGCAGAGAGAGGGTGTCGTCGAGGGATACTGTGTCGTGGGGAGAGCTATCGATGGGATTCATGGCGTTAAACGCACTCCCCGATATTCTCCAGTGAGGCTTTCGAGAAAAGCAGCAATATGATGACGCTCTTCTTTGGACAATCCGCGCCCGAGTTGGTAGCGGCCCATAATCTCAATGGCCTCATCGAGCGTTTCCACGCTGCCGTCGTGAAAATAAGGTGCGGTGACGGCGATATTGCGTAGCCCTGGCACCTTGAAGACGTAGCGGTCTTCTTCTTGACCCGTGATGTTGTAACGGCCTAAATCGGCTTGGGTGGGGTTGCCGCGGTCAACGAAATAATCTCCCATGACCCCAAAACGATGGAAGAAATTGCCGCCAATGTTGATTCCCTGATGACAACTGATGCAGCCATAGTCGACGAAGAGCCTGTAACCTTCCTTGGCCTTATTGCTGATGGCCGTGGTGTCGCCGTTGAGGAAACGGTCGAATGGCGAGTTGGGTGTAAGCAGGAAGGTTTCAAAATGTGCAATGGCATCGGAGATGGTTCTTTTACTGATTTCGCCGTCGTATTCGTGATCAAAAGCTCTGCGGTATTCCTTATCTTCTGAAACCCGGAGCACAGCAATTTTCCAACTGCTCGCCATTTCGGCGATATTTTCCAGTGGGCTGGAAACCTGATCGACGAAGGTGTTGGCGCGCCCATCCCAGAACTGGCGGAAATTGAATATCGAATTGAACACAGTGGGCGTGTTGAAAATGCCAAGCGCGTTGCCCGCGCCTATCGCAATCTTTCGCCTGTCGGCGCCATTACGTGAGATGTCGTGGCAGGTTGTGCAGGAAACTGTGCCATCACCTGAAAGCCTTGGATCGTTGAACAGTTTTTCACCGAGCAAAACCTTGCCGGATTGGGTTCTATCTGGTGAAAGGCTGGGAATGGGTAATATTACGTTGTCTTGCCTGCGTATGTTGTTTTTTGTATCTATGTCCAGGATGCGGACTTCGCCGGAAAACGATGGTTCAATGTTGTTCTTCGGGATGAGGATCAGCACGACAAAAATCACCGCCAGCAGGGTCAGGGAAGCATAAAGCAGGAAATGCAGATAGTCCTTTTTTATCATTTTCTTGGGTTACGTTGAGGTATAACACGGGCCACGTCGAAGCTTTCAGTTCTGGTTCAATCCTTTCCAGGGGCGTCTCCATCTCCCGTCGTTCCGGCAGATAGGCTGCGATCTGACAGGCGACGGAAGCTACGTAGGGAATGCATTGCAAGGCAAGGATGCTGGCCCACAGGCGTGTTTCTGTGTCTACAGCTCCGCGTGTCCAAATCAAAGACATGATTGCCAGAATGAGCGCGATAAGCATGCCGAGTTCTTCACGGATGGGGCTGAAAAATGCAAATGCGCCCTTGGCTTTCCAGCCTTTGGGGGTGACGACGAAGACGCCTTTTTTCTTGATGAGCCCGGTGAATACGCCGCGTGCGATGGCATGCGCCAATCCGACTGAAAGGATTGAGGCACCGAGAATATCGCGCCAGGGGCAGTTCATGGTGCGGCGATAGAGGATGGGGCCAAGCGCGGCCTTGAAAGCCATGAAGCCGAGCACAGGCAGGGCCAATACCACGACCGGCAGGCTGAAGGTTTTTGGAAAGGCGAGAATGCCTGCCGTCCAGAGCAGGCTGCCATATGCGAACACGAGTTGCAGAGCGTCCCCAAACCAGGAGAACCAGCCGGTGAGGAAGTGATAGCGTTGTGCGATGCTTAACGTGCTGCGGCCAAGCATTTTCGGCAGATGGGCTTTGAGGATTTGCATCGCGCCGAAGGCCCAGCGGAAACGCTGGCTCTTGATTGCGGCAAAGTCCGAGGGGGTGAGGCCGCGTCCAAGAACGTGGTCGACGTAGCGGGTGTCATAGCCTCTTTCAATGAGCCGTAAACCCAGTTCGGTGTCTTCGCAGATGCACCATTCGGACCACCCGCCCACTTCGTCGAGCGCCTGACGGCGTACCAGTGTCATGGTTCCATGCTGAATAAGAGCATTGCGTTCGTTGCGATGATGCATGCCAATGCGGAAGAAGCCATCGAATTCCCAGTTGCACATGCGGCGGAAAGGCTGGTTTTCCCAGTCGCGGTGTGCCTGCGGGGCCTGCACTACCGCGACATCGGCTTTATCGAAGTGCGGTATGAGGCTCGCCAGCCATTGCGGGGAAACGACATAGTCGGCATCGACCACGCCGATGACTTCGGCTTTTCGATCCGTGACCATGAGGCCGTAGTTGAGCGCGCCCGCCTTGAAACCAGGCCAGTCCATCAGGTGGAAAAAACGGAACTTCGGCCCCAACTCGGCGCAACGTTTTTCGAGCGGGCGCCACAGGGCTTCGTCACGGGTGTTGTTGTCGAGCACCAGTACCTCGAAATTGCCGTAGTCGAGCGCTGCGAGGCTGTCGATGGTGGCAATCACCATTTCCGGCGGTTCGTTATAGCAGGCCAGATGAATGGAGACGAAAGGCTGCTTGTCGGAAGGGTGTGCCGGCAATGGCATGAAACGGCGTTGCCATCGCCGCTTGAACAGGATTTCGCCAAACTCGAACCCGTGCGAGAGCAGTACCGCGACGGTGAGGCAGGTTGCGCCGATGATGACGGCCAGCCCGATGAGTTCGCGTTGTTGCCGTTCAGGGACGAGGTAATACTCCACTGGCACATTGAGGCCGATGATGAGGATCGAGACACACGCCTGGATCAGCGTGGCAAGGAAAAGCCTTCCGCTGATGCTCCAACTCGGGAGGAAGAAAGCCATCAGGAACATGGGCAGGAAAGCGAGAATCGCGGCGTTGCTTGCCTTGGTCAGCCAATAGCGGTCGCGTTCGATGGAACCCGTAAGCGGATACTTGAGATGGCGGTCGACGTCGTACATGCCCCAGTACGCGCCGGCCCAGCCTTCGCCCCGTTCGGAGTCGAGTTTCCAGGGCTGGTCGATGGCTTCCAGCAGGAAATAGTCGAGCATTGGCGTACGTGGATGGGTGAGGAACTCGCGCACGAAGCGGGCCTGGTTTTCATCCGAGGGCACGGCTGCCTGGCGCACCGGGCCTTTGTTGGGCCATCCGATTTCACCGATGACGATCTTTTTGTCAGGGAAAAGCCTGGCCATCTGGTCATAACGCTCGAATACGTTGCGGATGGCATCGTCGATACCTACGCCTTCGTGATAGGGAAAGATGTGTACGGTGATGAAATCGACATGATTGGCGAGTTCGGGGTATTTTTCCCAGACGTGCCATTGTTCGGCGGTCGATACGGGTTTGCGCACCTTGGCGCGTACCTGGTCGAGGTAGCCGGTGAGTTGTTTGATGGCCTGCTCGGCCCTGCCTTCGCTATGTGCACGCCACAGCACCTCGTTGCCGACGACGACCCGTTCGATGTGGCGCATTTCGTTGGTGGCATCGACCAGGGAATTGATTTCACGCGCATTCTGGTTTTCGTCGTTGTCGATCCAGATGCCAGCCGTTACCTGGAAGTCGCGCTTACCGGCTTCTTGCAGCAGGGCGGACAAATAGGTGATGCCATATGTACGCAGGCTGTCGGTCTTCTGCCTGAGCAGTTTGAGATCTTCCGCGAGCTCGGCTGCGCTCGGATGCGGTCCGGTGAAAGGGCTTTGCCCGCGCCGGTAACCGCTGTAGCTGAACCCCTTGATGCTGAAAGAAGCGTCGCCGGGATCATCGCTGCTGTGCCCGTATGTTTGCCACAACAGGTACTGGAGCGAGGCGGCTGCGGTAGCAATGGCAAGGGCGGTGAAAAGACGCAGGATGAAAGCGAGGTTTTTTTTCATGACTTCTGGATTACGTAAAGCATTGAGAATTTTATGCCAGGTTATAGTTGTCTAATCGATGTTACATCATATACTTGTTTGGTATAAATATCACTTTCGCTTTCAGAATGATACAAAATTAATTTTTCCGGGAGGTTCAATGAATGGATGAGGATGGTTTCAGGGAAACCGCGAGCCGCATACTGTGGCGCATGTTCTTGAGCGCAGTCCTGCTCTGCCTGGTTTTCATGGCATTGCGTTTCGGGGTGATTGAAAAGGATCTTTTGCCGCGTGGTTGCGGCCCTGGGGGGAGCGGTTCCGGCCTGTCCTGCGGACTGGCCTGGTTGCTGACGCAAAGTTTCCATGCGCAACGGTTGGGGATTATTGCTTTGATGTTCGGTGTCCTTGGGTTCCTGGGCGGGATACGGCTATGCAGTTGGGCCGGTTGGCTCGCTGGTTTGGCCGGGCTGATACTGTACAGCCCCGACTATGCCACCGTCGGGGCGCTGTTAGGGCTTTTCAGCCTGCTGCGGGCGTATGCCCCTGTGCCGACGGCGCACGAGAACGGACAGGGCTAGGGCAAGGCTGACGAGCAGCCAGCCGATGGCTTGCGGGTTGGCGGGTTCAAATAGCCAGCGCGCGGTTGCGCATAGTGCAATGAGCGCGGCGCAGATGCGCTCGGCACGGGAAAACCCGTTGCCGCGCAGCCAGCCGATAACACCGTAAATCATTGCCGGGGTCAGGTATAACAGGCTTGGAAAATCGCGGTAGCGCGGGTCGATGAGCAGCAGCAATGCCGCAACGGCGGCGGCGAAAAGGAGAAAGCCGCGTAATACGCACAATATGTCGGTGGCCCCGGACTGTAGCCCTGCGGTTCGTATCCGTTGCCAGGCAAGGTCGGCTGCCGTGAGTGGGTTGCCGGGCCAGCGCGTCAGGGCGGCACACATCGCCAGCGTAGCGAGGGCGACTGCGCCAAGGGCGGCCCAGTGAGTCAGGGTGGCGTAGGCCAGACGGGCGTGTTCGGCGTGCAGGACGGCAACCAGGCCGGTCGCAGCACCGGTGAGGGTAAGGGCGGCAAGGCGCATCGGTTGCCGGGTTGGCGTCCTGGTGTGCCCGACGAGAGCCAGGAGTAGGGCGAGGATCGCGCCTGTGCCGGTTCCGATCAGCGGCGCGGTGATGTTTTCGCGTTCGGAAACGGGGCCGGAGAACGGGAATTTCGTTTGCAGGGTATCGGCACTGAGCATGCCCCAGTTGCCACCGACAGTGCCTTCGAGTGTCCGTTTCCACGGTTGGTCGATGGCTTCGATAAGGTTGTAGTCCCAACCCGAGTCATGTGCCCGCTGCACGAATTCACGGATGTAGCGTGCCTGGTTGGCCTTTGAAGGGAGCGATTTCCCGCGCTGGCGACCGGCACCCGGCCAGCCGGTTTCGCCAATTAAAATGGGCTTTCCAGCAAAGACCGCGCCGATTTTCTTGCGGACTTCGTCAACATGGGCCAGCGCGCGCCCGATGTCGACTGGGTCGTCTTCCCAGAAGGGCAGGATGTGCACGGTGATGAAATCGACGTGCGCGGCCAGGGCGGTGTTTTTGAGCCAGAATTCCCACACGTCTGCGTAGGTGACGGGCACGGGGCTTTTCGCGCGGGTCGAATCGAGCAGGGCGCGCATTTCTTCGGCGGTACGCTCACGCCGGAGCAGGACTTCATTGCCGACGACGATTGCCCGTACAGTGTCGCGATATGTGTTGGCAAGCGTGATGGCGCGTTCGAGTTCGATGGCGCTTCTCTTCCGGTCATAGCCGACCCAGACGCCGAGCAATACTTTGAGTCCCATCCCGTGGGCAACGCCGGGTACCTGATCCAGCCCCCTGTCGATCGAATAAATCCGCACGCAGCCGGTGATTGCGGAGATTGCGCGCAGGTCTTCTTCGATCTGTCGGCGCGGGATGGTCAGTTTCTCGTCGTACGGCGTTTGTCCCGGACGATGAAAGGGGGAGTAGGAGACGCAACGCAGTTTTTCATCCTGCGCCAGTTCCAGTCCGGGCATTGTCACAGGCCGGGTTTGCGCAGCAACCCAAGCCAGGAGCACGGCAAGGGCAATGAGGTGGACGAACGCAAGCGCCGCCCAGGCCTTCCGTGGAGCGGGGCACGATTTAATCATCCTGGGAAAAAGGGTTGAGCAGACGCACACTGGTGTGTGCGAAATCGGCGGTATTACGCGTCACCACGGTCAGGTCGTGAATCAGCGCGGTTGCGGCGATTTGCTTGTCCAGCGCGTTTTCGGGCCACGGTACACGCAGACGGCCCCAGACCTGCGCGGCATCCAGATCGAAGGGAAGGATGTATTCGTGGTAATCCTGCAACACGGTTTCCAGCCAAACCTCCAATTGCCGCGCCTGAGGCATGTCGCCACGATGCCGGATGAGATCAACACCGCGCCGCAACTCGCCCACCGTTACCACTGACAGCCAGATATGCGCATCCTGCTCGGCACACTCCCGCAGGAAGGCGGTCACTCCCGGATTGGCCGCGCCGCCCTTGCGGGCTTCGCTAATGACGTTAGTGTCAATCAGATACACACGCTGCCCCGTCTTCCTGCACACGGGCGAAATCGGCATCCTCGCCGACATTGGGCATGGTTGCCAGCACCTCGGCCAACGAGCGGCGGCGCGGTTGCAGAAGTACATCAGCCAGCAATGCACGGTGCTCGGCCTCCGCGCTGCGGCCATGCCGGATGGCGCGCGACTTGAGCGCCGCGACGATAGCCTCATCAACTCCGCGAACGATCAAACTGGACATGGGGTACCTTCAGAGAATGCTATCAATGATAGCATTGTAGCGCTACGGTCTGGCCGTTGGCAATGAGCGGCTTGGAAGGGTCGTTACCCGCCACCGTGCTTTCTCGGTAAGGCACTCATGGGGTGGACTCCTCGGTGGGGGTGAACAACGCGGACTCGAAGGCAGCCCAAGCGGATTGGCGTAGAGCAGCGGCTTCGGTGCGCTTGGCCTGTGCATCTGCAACCTTATCACTCAGTGCTTGAACAAGCGCTTCTTGCTCATCCGTTTTTGGAAGCGGGACGTTGAGCGCTTTGATGTCTTTGCCACCGATTGCGAAGTTCCCAACAGCCGTTCGAGACGCAGCTTCAATTTGACAGCGCACGGCAGGCACCTGGAGTAAACGCCAGAGAAACTTCGATTTTATTCTGTCGAGATTAGGCCGCACCCGAATGATTTTGTCTGGAAAGATCATGCCGTCAATATCCGTCTCCACTAGAGCAGACATGCCTACATACGCTAGTGTGCCATTAGTGCGGCACATCAGGATGTCACCCGCTTTGAGCGAGAATTGTTTCCGTAAGGTTGACTCGTCAGCGATAAACTTACACTCATCAAGATCAAGGCTGCCCTTGGTGACAGCGCTGATTTTCAAAACTTGCAGCATTGTTGCTTTTTTCGATGGCCCTTTCGAACAACCGTGCCGAACCTCTAGAAGCGCATCCCCCAGCGGCTCTGTCAAAACATCAGACGTTGCTATTTCTCGCCCGAGAGCACTACGCAAAATGCCTTCGTGACTCCACCGATCCACATCCTTGAACCGCGCCACGAACACCGGCCTGTCGGGTAATGGTGGTGGCGGGGCGACGCCCAGCGCGGCTTCAAACGCCTGCCGGCCTGCGCGCTCAATGATCTCGGCTTCCTGCTCCAATTGTGCAGCGCGTGTCAATGCAGCGGTGTAAGCGGCAATCAGCGCATCCTGTTCTTCGAGCGTGGGAGTGGGCACTTCCACGCTCAAGAAGTCTTCCGGCGTGACACGCTTGCGACCACTGGTGCCCGATGCCTTGCGTTGCAGATCGGCCTTGAAATGATCGGCTCGCAGCAGATGATGCAGGTAGCTCGCGAGCAGCCTGTCCGCCTTGGGCGTGAAGACAGGGTATTCGCTGGTGACGACCGCTTTCGGGATGCCGCTGGGAATCAGGCCGAGCGCGCCGTTACGGGCATCGATTTTCGAGAATACGAGATCTCCGGGGTAGGCTGCGAACATCGCCCCCTTGAACGCTTCCGTGCGTTCGCGTAGCAAGACTTCCCCCGAAAATTTGATCGTGATTGCTTGCCAGTCGCCCAATGCCCCATCTACCTGCACCGTTTCATGGCGTTTGATAAGTAACTCGCTCAGCGGCAGCGTCGGATAGCTGCTGGTTCGGCTAACCGATGCACTGTTTTCGATCCAGCGTTCTATCTCCCTCCACCGCCGGATCACGCAGCGGAGGGCACCTGAAAATTTGGCGTGGCCTCCGGCTGCTCGCCATGTTCAAGCCAGGTCTCGAACTCACGGTAAGCCTGCAACAAGCCGGGCAGTTCGCTTGCTACGCCGTCGCCGGTTTCGCCCGTGGAGGTGATGCCTACCGTTTTGGGCGCAGCCACGAACACCGGAAAATCGAACAGTTCGCGCACCCTCGTCCACAGTGCGGCGGTATGTGCTCCGTCGATGGTCTTGTATCGAGCCTTGAGTTCCGACAACAGCGCATCGCTGTGCTTTTGCGCTATAGACAATGCGGCGGTGGCTTGCTTCTTGAGTTCGGCTGCGGCCTTCTTGTGTTCCTTGGCGACCTCGCCAAGCCAAGTCGGTTTGCTCTGGGTGGTCGGTCTGGCTTGTCGCGGATAGGCTGGCGCTTCGCCACGTTGCCACGGCAGCAGCAAACGTTGCAGGCCCAAGGCGGCAAGTTCGGCAAACAGGCGGGCAGCCTCAGCATCGTCACCACTGACAATGCGCGGGGCGTAACTGGCGTGAGCTTCATTGCGCTGAACGTCAAACTGTACATCCAGTTCTGCATGAGTCTGCGTCCAGGCCGCCTCCCACTGCGCAGACTCCGCATCCGTAAACTTGCATAGAAATACCAGCGAGGCTTTGACTGTGGCATTGCTGGAGCGAAAAGTTTCTTCCGGCAGGCTGACCACCGCCAGCAATTTCGCACAGCCTTCGGCCCATCGGCGCAACCAGGCGAGCGAGGGATTGTTGAGGTTACCGTCGGGCAGCACGATACCCATACGGCCACCGGGTTTGAGTAGGTTCAGGCAACGCTCGACGAAGATCAATTCGGTCGGGCGATTGTTCTTGCCTTTGCCGATTTCAAATAGATCGAGGATGGGTGTTTTGTTCGTGGCCGCTTGCACCAAGCGATGGTGGCTTTCTTCCCAAGGATCACCATAACCACGCTCGCGGCATCGTTGCAGGTATTCGGCATCGGTGGGCACACGGGTTTCGTCGCTACTACCGACCTTCTGGTCGTTGCCGACGTTTGAGCCAAACGGCGGATTGGTCAGCACTAGATCGAAGCGACCATTGAAAATGCCGTTGATGTCAAGCAGGCCATCGTGATAGTGGATGCCACCGTGCCCGTCGCCGTGCATGATCATGTTCATCTTGGCAGTACGGGCGGCGCGCGGTTCAGCGTCAGTGCCGTAAACGCACTGCCACGCCAACCGCCCGACACGGGTGTCGATAGGTTTGTTGTCATCGTCGCTGGGCAGCAACTGCGTGTTGAGGCGGGAAAATGCTGCCTCGATCTGGCGTTCTTCCTCGTCTTCAGGCAGCCTGATCGCTTCGATGCGGGTGCGCTCTTCGTCTTTCTGGCGCTGGATGTCGGCAACGATTTGGGCGCGAACGTGCTCGAAGGCACGAATCAGAAAACCACCCGATCCCGAGGCCGGGTCACAAATCAGTTGCCCTTCCTGTGGATTGAGCAGATCGACCATGAATTCCACTATTGGACGTGGCGTGAAAAACTGGCCGAGTTCGCCCCGGAAGGTGGTGCCGAGGAATTTCTCGAA
>WREK01000051.1 GCA_009779355.1 Betaproteobacteria bacterium
GTGGCGGTGTAGGGGATCAGGCCGCCGTGGAGCGCCAAACCGTTGGCAATGGCGGTCATGCCGAATTCGCGCACGCCGTAGTAGCAGTAGTTGCCGCCTTTACTGGCCGTTACGCCCCGGCTGCCCTGGACGAAGGTCAGGTTGGATCCGGCAAGGTCGGCAGAGCCGCCGAAGAGTTCCGGCAGATGAGGGAGCAGGGCAGCAATCGCGTTCTGGCTAGCTTTGCGGGTGGCGATGTTTTCCGTTTTTTCCTTGCAGGCAGTAATGAACTGCGCTGCAATGTTGGGCCAGTCGGCGGGAAGTTCCCGGCGGATGACGCGGCGCTCGAACGCGAAGGCAAGTTCGGGGAAGGCCGCACGGTAGGCGTCGAACCGCTGTTGCCATTCGGCTTCCAGTGCTTTCCCTTTTGTTCGGGCATCCCAGGCGGCGTAAACGTCGGCGGGGATTTCAAACGGGGGGTGCGGCCAGCCGATGGCTTCCCGCGTGGCAGCGGCTTCGTCCGCGCCCAGCGGTGCGCCGTGGCAGTCGTGGCTGCCCGCCTTGTTGGGGGAACCCATGCCGATGACGGTTTTGCAGCAGATGAGCGAGGGCTTTTGGGTTTCTTTCCGTGCGGCTGCCAGGGCGGCTTCGATGGACTGGGCGTTGTGACCAGGAACGTCGGGAATGACATGCCATCCGTAGGCTTCGAAGCGTTTTGGGGTGTCGTCGGAGAACCAGCCATCGACATGGCCGTCGATGGAAATCCCATTGTCGTCGTAAAAGGCAATCAGCTTGCCGAGGCCAAGCGTGCCCGCGAGGGAACAGGCTTCGTGGGAGACGCCTTCCATCATACAGCCGTCGCCCAGGAACGCGTAGGTGTGATGGTCGACGATGGTGTGGCCGGGGCGGTTGAATTCAGCGGCAAGCAGTTTTTCCGCGAGCGCAAAACCGACGGCGTTGGCGATGCCTTGACCGAGCGGGCCTGTGGTGGTTTCTACGCCGGGTGTGTGGCCGGTTTCCGGATGCCCGGCGGTTTGGGCGCCGAGTTGGCGGAAGTTTTTGATCTCGTCGATGGAAAGCGCGTAGCCCGTGAGATGGAGCAGGGCATAGATGAGCATGGAACTGTGCCCGTTGGAGAGGACGAAGCGGTCACGATCCGGCCAATTCAGGTTGGCGGGGTTATGTTTCAAGGTGCGCCGCCAGAGGACTTCGGCGATTTCCGCCATGCCGAGCGGTGCGCCGGGATGCCCGGAATTGGCCTTTTGGATGGCGTCGATGGCAAGCGCGCGAAGTGCGCCGGTGATCGGATTGAAAGCCGGGGCGGCAGAGGATGGTTGCGACATGATGGGCCGGAATATGGAGAAACTACGAATTATCCAGGAAAGGCGTGTCGGCGTGAAATTCAGCGTTTCAGGTTTGAATCACCCGCGAGGATTGAAACGCGGTACGTATGTTCAGGAATGCGATTGCAGCCAATTGCGCCACTCGACAAACAGCAAGGGGTTGGTGGCGGCGATGATACTGCGTTTGACCGCTGGCCCCGCAAACAGGGTGCTACCGTCCAGCGAGCAGGCTTGCCCTTGCGCTTCGGACAGGATCAATTGCCCGGCAGCGTAATCCCACAACATTTGTCCTCCGTGCATGTACACATCAAAGCGGCCTGCGGCGAGGAAACACCATTCCAGCGCGCTGGAGCCGAAGTTGCGCTGTGAAAAATACGGTGGGCGCGCCACCAGTTCGTCGCCGAGGTGAGAGCTGACTTGCTTGAGGTCGAAACCTGCTACTGCTTCGCGCAGGCGGCGGGTCGTGCGCCGTAGCGGCAACGCTTCATCGTTGAGGAAAGCGCCCGCACCTTGAGCGGCCAGAAAACACTCTTCACTGATCGGGTTATAGACCACGCCGAGGCGCGGTTTGCAATCGAAGAGCCAGGCGATCGAGACTGCAAAAAAAGGGATACCGTTGATGAAGTTGGTCGTGCCGTCGATGGGGTCGATGCACCATAGGCCGCTACGTCCTGCGCTCCACAAACGGGCCTGCATTTCTCCGCTCATCTCTTCGCCCAGCACTGGCCCTGGCAGAAGGGTTGGCAAAACTTCGACGAGCCGGCGCTGAGTAGCAAGGTCAGCTTCTGTAAAAAGCGACCCATCGGCCTTGCGTCCGCGCGATACCTTGAGATAACGTGGAAGAATTTCCGCTGCCGCAATTTTGCGCACCAGCTCTTCGAGCAACCTCGCCTTATTCAACAGCACACAGGGTGCTGCCAGTAGCGTGTTGGCCGATTGCGCGGTACGGGAAAAATGGAGAGACGAAGGCATACGCGCAATAATACGATGGTTTCCCGTTTTTATTTTCCCGGAGTTTTACCGCGTGCAGGAGAAGTTGTGCTTCCACCTGCGAGTGCGCATCATGCCCTGAAAGTTTTACGCTTGAGGAGCGGCGATTCTGTGGTGCTGTTTGACGGAAGCGGTGGCGAACTGCATGCGCGCCTCGACATTCGCGGCCACCTGGCGGTGGCGGTCGGCGCCCAATGGCAGGAGGTAAGCCGGGAGCCGCCGCTCGATATTGTCCTGGTACAGGCGCTGGTAAGCGGTGACAAGATGGATTGGGTCATCCAGAAGGCGGTGGAACTTGGGGCCACTGGTATCATTCCCGTACAGGCAGCGCGCTCGGTATCGCGTCTTGCCAGTGAGCGTGTCGGCAAAAAGCGCGAACACTGGCAGCAGGTTGTGATTGCCGCCTGCGAGCAGTGCGGGCGTAACCGCCTGCCTTTCGTCGCTCCGGTGCAAAGCCTTGCTGCCTATCTTGCAGAGCCTCAAAATGCCGCACGGTGGGTTCTCGTGCCGGGTGGTGAGCGTCTTTCAGTAATCCAGCCCGCCCCTATTCATCTTCTCATTGGCCCCGAAGGCGGATGGAGCGATGAGGAACTGACGCTTTGCCTGCGCGCCGGCAGCCGGCCGGTTGGGCTGGGGCCACGCGTCCTGCGCACTGAGACCGCTGGCTTGGCGGCATTGGCTGCCTTGCAGGCGA
This sequence comes from Betaproteobacteria bacterium, assembly GCA_009779355.1. Lineage (GTDB taxonomy): Bacteria > Pseudomonadota > Gammaproteobacteria > Burkholderiales > Rhodocyclaceae > WRNU01. The sequence continues at coordinate 3,007 of WREK01000051.1, forward strand.
AGGCAGGAGATTTTTAGGTATATGGGATATGGCGAACAGGTGCAATCGCCCTGTCTCTCCCGCAAGCAGGCGAGGGGAATTTTGAGTCAACTCGAACCGGAACCGCTCCATATGTCTGCGTATGATTAAATCAAAACGATAGGGCACAAATCAGCGCGTATTTTCGGACAGCCAGGCGTCGAATGGCTGTCTGTTGGAAGAGAGTTTATAGATTACTTCCATATTGGCTTTGAGTGTCTTGGAATTTCGATGCTGGATGCCAAATTTTTTTTCGAAAATTTTGTAAGCCGTGAGTTTTTCGGAAAGAGCATGGTCGTAATCGCCATGGTCGATATATACGTTGCCAATATCGCTATGGATTGCCGCAACAGCGGGATGGTTTTTGCCCAGTCTTTCTTCTTCGATCACGAGCACCTTATTGTACCAAGTCAATGCATTTTTGAAGTCGTTCTGGTCATCGTATATTTTGGCTATGCGATAGTAGTCCGTGATGGTTTCTGGATGATTTTTTCCTCGTGCCTGTTCCCGGAGTTCGACAGTTTTCTTGTGCCACTCCAGCGACTTGGTGAAATTGCCCTGGCGATGATAGACCTTGGCGATATTTTCATGATTTGTAATTCTGATGTCGATGTGTTCGCGAGGCGTGCGGTTCCGGATTGACAATGCTTTTTGATACCACTCCAACGATTTTTCGTAGTCGCCCTTGCTTAAGTTGACCCAGGCGAGGGCATCGTAGGTTGCAATGGTTTCAGGGTGTGTTGGACCCAGTGTTTTTTCGCGAATCAGCAAAGTTTTCAGATACCAGTCGATTGCCTGCGTGTATTGGGCTTTGGAAATATGCTGTAGGGCAATGTTGTCGTATTCCTTTGCTGTTTCCAGTACGCCTTTTGGCGGTCCAGCGGCTTTCTGCACTTCTCTCCCTTCGTCTGAGGGGGCGGTGACGCAGGCAGATAGAGCAAACAGGGTGCAGGCAAGGGTAAGGGATGAATAGTCCGAGAAAAGTTTCATGATGTTTTCTCTCTCCGGGGCGAGCGTCCTGCGCTACGCCTCGCACATTTCGGGTTATCGTAGGGATTCTTCAAGCCATTCGGTGAATGGCATAACGTTTCCCGATTTGTCATAGGCGCGTGCCAGATTGACCCTTATTGCCTTGGTCGTTGGATTTTCTTCACCGAATGTGTTCAGCAAAATCCGGTAAGCTTTGAGATATTCCGGCAAAGCGAGCGTGTAGTCACCCTGAAGCCGATAAACCTCGGCAATGTTGTTGTAGGTCATGGCAGCATTGGAGTCGCTTTCAGGCTGTCCTTTTTCCTGAATTTCCAATGCCTTTTTGAACCAATCCATTGCAGTGGCATAGTCACCTTGATGGAAAAAAACCAAACCAATGTTGTTGTAAGTCTTGGCTGTGTCAGGATGGTCGCTGCCAAGTGTCTTTTCGCTAATGGCCAGATCCTTGTAATACCACTCCAGTGCCTTTTTATATTGCCCCAGGCTATCGTATACCAAAGCGATATTGTTGTAGGTTTCCGCAGTATCCGGGTGATCTTTGCCCAGTAAATTTTCTCGAATCTCCAGAGCCTTGTGGAGCCAATTTAGAGATTCGGTGTATTTCTTCTGGTTACGGTAAACTTCCCCGATTGCGTTGTATACCGCAGCGAGATTTTTCCGGATTGTGATTGTATTTGTGTGTTCATTTCCAAGGGACTTTTTGTAATACGGAAGTATTTGTTCAAAATTGTTCCGGGCCTTTTGGTACATCAAGAGCGCATTCGCGTAATCGCCGTGGCGATAATATTCCCCGGCGGCTTCGTGGTTACTCAGGGCCTCGTTTTCGAGTGACTTGAGTTTGTCGAATTCGGCCCGAGTCAGCTTTTGGATAGCGGTTTGCGGTGTTTTAGAGGCGGTTCCGGGTTTTGCCGCCTTTTTAGCTGAGGAGGCTACGGTTCCAGGTTTTGGCGAAACGGTTGGCGGTGTGGCCTCGGATTGCGCGGTTTCCGAAGCCGGGGCCTGCGATGTTTCATCCGCTGGAGAATCTTCTTTGTTGGCATAGACGATGGCAATCACGATGCCGACAATGATGGCAAGTAATATGAGAATGGCAAACGGACTGTTTTTTTTCTGGGAAAAGTCCTGTTCGATCGTGATGTTGTTCAACTGTGAGGTTTCAGGTTGTTTGTCGGATACTTCCTGCTCGAATGAGGTGTTTTCTAATTGTGAGGTTTCGGGCTGCTCACCGGACACTTCCTGGTCGGTCATGGTGTCCAGAGAGGGTTCTTTCTGTTCAACAGTGTTTTCCGTACTCATGAATGACTCCTGGCAGCATGTGATATTGATTGGTCAGGTAGGGTAATAAGGCGCGCCAGCGTATCGAGAGCCGCATTGGGGGCATAGGGAAACGTTCCCAGTAGCGGAGCATCGAGACGGTAACGCAGAAAGTCTATATTTTCATACAAATATGGTATGTCTGGATATAGACAATTTGCAATCCAGCCTTCCAGGCGTAAATTACGGGAGATGATAGCTTCAGCAGAGAGCAGTGCGTGGTTGATACAACCCAACCGGATGCCGACTACAAGGATAAGGGGCAAATCCAGTTCGCGCGCAATGCGCGGGGCATCGATTCCTTCGTCCATAGGCGAAAAGAACCCGCCCGCGCCTTCAACGAACAGGCAATCGCAACGCCGGACGAGTTCGTCAAAGGCGCGACGGATGCATGCGGGTTCGATATGGATGTTTTCTTCCCGTGCCGCGATGTGCGGGGAGACGGGCATGCGCAGGCAGTAGGGGTTGATCAGTTCCATTCCTGGGTTGAAACTGCCGGCAGCCTGCAACCGTGCCGCGTCTTCATTGATGAGCTTGCCGTCGATGATTTCAGCCCCTGATGCCACCGGCTTCATGCCAAGCGTTGTGAAGCCTTGCGCGCGCGCTACGTGGATGAGGGCACAAGTGGCAAATGTCTTGCCTATCCCGGTGTCGGTTCCGGTGATGAACCAGGCGCGGAATGTATTCATGCAGGCTTCCTCAGGGCAAGCAGGATCAAATCATATGTTGCGGGCAGTGTGCCGTCCGGGCGGCGAAAGGCTTCGTAAGCGCACTGGAGCGCCTGCCAACCTTTGCGCCCGATCGTCCGGCGGCGTCGCTGGCTTGTGACGGTGCGTGCGCCAATAGCCTTGATGTTACCAAGGAGTGCGCGCAAATCGGCAGCAAAATCAAATAGCGTTTCGTGCGCATGAAATTGAATGGTCAAACCGGCGGTTTTGGAAGCTGCCAGCCAATGTTCCACGGAGATAAAGTCGATGACGTGGTCGCCGTCGTCCACCGCGCCGAAAGCGGTGCGCAATTCGTGAAGGGTGCGGGGGCCAAGGGTGGCAATCCGTGCTACGCCACCCGGAGAAAGAACCCGGAAGACTTCCCTGAACGTTGCTTCCGGGGAACACCACTGGAAGGCGAGGTTCGACCAGTAAAAGTCGATGGATCCATCGGTCAGCGGCAGGCATTCGATGTCCGCGCAAACGAGGTGTGGCGCGCATGCTGTGCGGGCGGCGTGCGCGAGCATGGCAGTGGAAAAATCGAGCGCGATGCACTGCGCATGCGGGAAAAACGCCGATAACGCAGGCAGGGACTGCCCGACGCCGCATCCGGCATCCAATACGCGGTGCACATGGGTAGGCAGCGTTTGCGCGTGGGTGAGGGCGAGCAGCCGTTGGGCAGCCGCGCCCTGCACATGGCCGGCAGCACCGTAAGTGGGCGCTGCACGGTCGAAGGCGCGGCGGATCTGGGTTTTATATGGGTCGAAAACGTTGTTCATTGACTGGCTGACACGTCAGTGTGAGAGCCGATTATTGCTTTTACTCCAGACGAATGAAACCCGTTTCACGTTGCACAGCAATTCGTAGGCAATGGTTCCGGCGGCCTGTGCAACCTTGTTGACGGAAACCTGCCTGCCCCAGAGTTCGACGACGCTGTCGATTCCTGCTTCCGGGATGTCGGTGAGGTCGATGGTGAGCATGTCCATTGATACGCGCCCGATCAGGGCGGTGGGCTTGTTGTCGACGGCTACGGGAGTGCCATCGGGGGCGGAACGTGGATAGCCATCGGCGTAGCCCATCGCTACCAGCCCGACGCGGGTGGGGCGTGCGGCGACGAACCTTGCGCCGTAGCCGACAGGTTCTCCGGCGGCGATGTTGCGCACGGCTATGACGCGGCTTTCCAGCGTCATGACGGGGAGCAGGCTGTTATCTTCTCCCGGCATGGGATCCGCGCCGTAGAGCATGATGCCGGCACGCGCCCAGTTGCGATGGGCATCCGGCCAGCCAAGGATAGCAGCGGAGTTGGCAAGGCTGCGTGCGCCGGACAGCCCCTTTGTTGCTTCGTCGAAGATGCGGATCTGTTGGGCAGTGGCATCACAGCCCGGTTCGTCGGCGCGCGCGAAATGACTCATGAAGCCGCATTCTTCTACCTTGCCGCAGGTCATGAGTTGCCGCCAGACCCGCTGCACATCGGCAGGCGGAAACCCGGCGCGGTTCATGCCGCTGTTGATTTTGAGCCATATATGGATCGGTGCGGGTAAGTCGGTTCTCTCGATCATTTTAATCTGGTCGGGATGATGAACCGCAGGCCAGAACCCGTGATGGATGGCTTCGAGCAGTTCGTCGGGGCTGAATACGCCTTCGAGCAGCAGGATGGGTCTCCTGATGCCGGAATTGCGTAGGGCGATTGCTTCTTCGAGAAAGGCAACCGCGTAGCCATCGGCATCCGGGGACAGAGCCTGTGCGCAGGCAACCGCACCGTGACCGTAGGCATTGGCCTTGACTACGGCAAAGACGCGTCCGCCGTGGCGCTGGTGGGCAATGTGATAATTGTGGCGCAGGGCGTCGAGGTCGATCAGGGCGCGGGCAGGGCGCATGGAAGAGTTATAGCTGCGAAAGAAGGAAGCATGTTTCAATCCACGCCCGTGGCCGGGCGACAAAAGCGCTTGAAAGAGGTTACGCCTCTCCCAAGCGAGATTATCCCCCTAAAGGGGGAAGTTTCTAACCATGGTTTGTTTTTGATGAAAGGAAGAAGCGTAAAAATAGTGCACCAATCTGTGTGTATGCTGCAATCAGGATGCCACAGAAAAACAAGAGAAGTGAGATGTTCTTGTTATTACGGTATAGTGGGAATCAACCGGCTATTATCAGAACCGGCCTTCAGGCCGGTTCTGGCAAGCTTTTTGAAGGGGTTTGCATCCCTTCAAAAGAATCGCTGAATCCCCAGCCTACAGGCCGGGGATTCAAACCGAAATCAGTTTTACCATGATGTCATGGGCGGTGTTTCAAACAGAGGCCGTTTTATGATGAAAGCATTCTTTCCGAAATGGGGCTTGATCCTGGGCGCTTTATTGGCTGGGGGGCTGGCTGTGCCTGCGGCTGGCCAGGAAGGGTACGAAGAAAAGCCCATGTGGGAAGCCGGGTTGGGCGTGGGTGTGGTGTCGTTCCCGGAATACAGGGGTTCGAGCCGCCAGCGTACATGGTTGTTGCCTATGCCATATGTTATTTATCGCGGCAAAATTCTCCGGGCGGATCGTGGGGGCCTGCGCGGCATGCTCTTCGATAGCGAGCGGGTGGAACTGAACCTGAGCCTTTCCGCCTCTGTGCCCGTCTATAGCAGTGACAAGGGGCCTCGCCAGGGGATGCCTGATTTGCGTCCGACGGTGGAATTTGGTCCGTCGCTTGCGTTCAACCTATGGCGCAACGAGATGCGCAATGAGCGGCTCGACCTGCGCCTGCCGGTACGTGTGGCTTATGGCGTCACTGGCGGGTTCAAGTATGCCGGGTTGATTTTTGCGCCGAGCCTTAACTATAACACGCCCCTTTTTGGCCGCTCGGGCTGGGGCCTTGGTGCAAGTGCCGGGCCGATCTTTGCTAATGCCCGTCAGCACAGGTATTTTTACGAGGTCGAACCGCGCTATGCCACGCTGGATCGTCCGGCTTATAGTGCCTCGGGCGGTTATTCCGGGTCACAGTTCTCTGTCATGCTCTCGAAGCGGTTCGAGAAAATCTGGTTTGGCGGTTTCATGCGTTACGACACCCTGCACGGTGCGGCTTTCGTCGATAGCCCTTTGGTGGAACGCAAGAATTCCTGGATGGGCGGATTGGGTGTAGCGTGGATATTCGGCAAATCTGACCGGACGGTCAATTTCAGCGAGAACGATTGAGTGCTGGCCCGTTCAATGCACGGAACCGGGAGTATCCGGTTCCGTTGCAGGATAGCGCTTGAGGGCGATCAGGGCAGCGACGCAAAAGAGGGCACCGGCAAGGAAGGTGGCAGGCGCGCCCAGGTAATCCCACAGCAAACCGGCGGCTACGCTGGCAAGCAGCATGGCAATGCCGCTGATGACGTTGAAAATGCCGAAGGCCGTGCCACGAAGTTCTGCCGGTGCGGTTTTTGCCACCATCGCTGACAGCAGCCCCTGGGTGATACCCATGTGCATGCCCCAGAGCGCGACCCCGGCCAATACGGCACCCCAATGCTGATGAGACGCAAGCACCAGGTCAGCGGCAATCAGCACGATCAGGCCGATGGCAAGCAGGCGGCGGTGGCTCATGCGGTCGGAGAGCCTGCCGAAAGGCCAAGCCGTGAGCGAGTAGACAAGGCTCATTGCAGCCATTACCAACGGGACGAAGGCGGGCGGTATGCCGCATTGCAGGGCGCGCAGCACGAGGAAGGCTTCGCTGAAACGAGCCAGCGTAAAGATCGCGCCGATGGCAGCTACCCGCCAATAAGAGGCGTCGAGCCGCCGAAGGTTGTCGCGCCGGATGGGGTTTTCGCGTTTGGCTGAGGGCGCAGGCGCGGGTTCCCGCAGCCCGAAAACGAGCAGGGCGACGCTCGCCAGGCCGGGAATGGCGGCGAACCAGAATATGGCGCGGAAGTCATTGGCCCATAGCAGCATGAGGAGGACGGCGAGCAGTGGCCCGATGAATGCGCCCACGGTGTCAAGGGATTGGCGAAGGCCGAATGCTGCGCCACGGATGGGCGGCGGGGTCAAATCGGCCAGTAGGGCATCACGCGGCGCACCCCGGATGCCTTTACCCAGACGGTCGAGCAGGCGCGCGCCTAAAACCAGCCCAGTGCTTTGGGCGAGGGCAAACAGGGGCTTGCTCAAAGCGCCGAGCGCATAGCCGAAAACCGTCAACCCTTTGCGTTTGCCTAAATAGTCGCTTAATGCGCCGGAAAAAATCCTGACGAACAGCGCGGTAGCTTCGGCGAGCCCTTCAATCAGGCCGATGGTGAGGGCGCTTGCACCGAGTACCGTGACCATGAAGAGCGGTAGCAGGCTGTGGATCATTTCCGAGGAAATGTCCATCAGCAGGCTGACGAAACCAAGTACCCAGTCGCCGGGCGGCATCCGGTATTGACGATTCACTATTTTTCCTTCTTCAGTACTACGTCAACGCAATGCGCCAAGATGGTGAATTCAAGCTCCTGCTTTATAGTGCCTTTGTGAGACAATATACAGTTGACTGAGTATTCGGTGGCAAGGATTTTTTAGAGAAAAGGAAGGGGGTGCTTGGAAGGGATACTTGAAAGGGGTACTTTGGAAAGAGTTGGAAAGGGGCGCTTTCAAGCCGGTTTTTTTGAGCCGCCTCGGCCTGAAGGCCGTGGATTCCTCGATACGGTAGGGAGCCTTCGGCTCCATAAATAATTGTCTCGCAATCCCCGTCACTCATTTCGGGGATTGCGCTCGACGCGTGTTCAGTTAGTCTGCTTTGTTCAATTTCACCGGGAGTGAGCATGAATTCTCAAGATGTCATGAAGTTGATCCAGGAAAACGAGGTCTGCTTTGTTGACTATCGTTTTACCGATACCATCGGCAAGGAACAGCATGTCGGCGTGCCGGTTTCCGCTTTTGAAGAAGAAGCGTTCGAGTACGGCCACATGTTCGATGGGTCTTCGGTTGCTGGATGGAAAGGTATTCAGGCTTCCGACATGATTTTGCTTCCGGATGCCGAATCTGCCTACATCGACCCCTTTTTTGATGAAACCACTCTGGTGCTGACTTGCGACGTCATCGAGCCGTCCGACGGCAAAGGGTATGACCGCGACCCGCGTTCCATCGCCAAGCGCACCGAAGCCTACCTGAAGAGCACCGGCATCGGTGATGTTGCCTATTTTGGACCGGAACCGGAATTCTTCGTTTTCGATGCCGTCGAGTGGTCGGTCGACATGTCCGGGTCTTTCGTCAAGGTGTTTTCCGAGGAAGCGGCCTGGTCGACGTCTGAGAAATATGAGAGGGGTAACCTCGGCCATCGTCCGCGCGTCAAGGGGGGGTATTTCCCTGTGCCGCCGGTCGATAGCCTCAACGACATCCGTGCCGCGATGGTCTTGGCGCTTGAAGGCATTGGCGTACCGGTCGAAGTGCACCACCACGAAGTCGCTAACGCCGGACAGTGCGAAATCGGTACGAGATTCAATACATTGACCCGCCGCGCCGATTGGACGCAGATACTCAAGTATGTGGTGCACAATGTTGCGCATCAGTACGGCAAGACCGCTACTTTTATGCCCAAACCCATCGTCGGCGATAACGGTTCCGGCATGCATGTGCACCAGTCCATCTGGAAAGATGGCCAGAATCTCTTTGCGGGTAACGGTTATGCCGGGCTATCTGAAACGGCGCTCTATTACATCGGCGGTATCATCAAGCATGCGTGCGCCCTGAATGCCATCACCAACCCTGGGACTAACTCCTACAAGCGGCTGGTTCCCGGCTTCGAGGCTCCGGTGAAACTGGCTTACTCCGCCCGCAACCGCTCCGCTTCTATCCGCATCCCTTACGTCACCAACACGAGGGGCCGCCGCATCGAGGTGCGTTTCCCCGACCCCACAGCCAACCCGTATCTGGCGTTTGCGGCAATGGCAATGGCCGGCCTGGACGGCATCCAGAACAAGATCCATCCGGGGGAGCCTGCCGACAAGAATCTTTACGACTTGCCGCCGGAAGAGGACGCCAAGATTCTGACCGTGTGTTCCAGCCTCGACCAGGCGCTCGATTGTCTCGACAAAGACCGGGAGTTTCTGACGCGCGGCGGTGTGTTTTCCAACGACTTCATCGATGCCTACATCGAATTGAAGATGGGGGAAGTCACCCGCTACCGCATGACCACGCACCCGGTCGAATTTGACATGTACTACAGTTGCTGAGCTATCCCTCTCCCGCTCGCGGGAGAGGGGGTTTGAAGGGGCGGGAGAGGTGTGTCAAGTGCGTGCGTTTGAGCGAAAACGCTACAAAGGGCACAGATACGGGCGTTGCCCGTTTTTTTTTTGCCTGACAGAGGAAAGTGTTGGTGTCTATTCTTTTTTTGATAGTGTAGCTTTTGGTGATGAAGGGGTTTTTGATAGGACATAACCATGAAACCTATGCGCGCAGCAATTTCTTTGTCCCTGCTTTTCCTGGCGTTCTGGCTTGCGCCGGCTTCCGCGCAGGTGTTCAAGTGTGTTGATGCCGTCGGGAAAATTACCTACAGAAATGATCGCGTTCCTGGCAAAGGGTGCAAGCCAATCTCCACTGAACAGTCTGTTTCGACCATCAACATGCGCCCCAATTCCTCGTCGACGACGTTCCCGAGAGTGAGCGGCGAGGCACAGAGAGAACGCGACAATGCCCGGCGCCGGGTACTGGAGAGAGAATTGGACAGCGAACAGAAAGAATTGGAGGATGCGCGCAGTAAACTTATTGAGCAGGAAGGCATTTTTCAGAACGGCGAGGTCTTCATAAACCCGAAGACCGGTGCAAGAGGCGCAAACCCTCAGAAAAAACTTGACCGCCTCCAACCTTACAAGGATGCCGTTGAGCGGCGTGAACGTAACGTCGAGGCGTTGAACCAGGAATTGTCCGGGTTGCGCTGAATACCGTCGGGCTTATGGGGGATGTGTAGCAAACCTCAACGATAAATGAATATATGGAAGCAATGCTGGGGCTTGCAGGTTCACCTGCAGGTTGAATGCCCTGTTTCAGTCCTTGGGATGGTCTGAACAAGCCGCCGCGCCGTGCGCATCTGCGGAGTCGGGCGGTCTGCGGCGTTGCAAATCCTCGCCATAGCGACGGCTATGGCTGTGGTTTGCGCCTTGCATCCCATCCCGATCCGCAGCGCACACTTACCGCTCGACTTATTCA
>WREK01000052.1 GCA_009779355.1 Betaproteobacteria bacterium
CGGCTTGCGCAGCAAGACGGGGGGGTGGGTAAAGCGGGTACATGACCCCTGTAGTTCCTCTGGTACGGCCAACGAAAATGCCAACCCTTGCGGGGGGAGGCGTTCATTTCATTCGCTACGCTCACCCCAGCCTATACAGGTCAATGTCAAATTTGTTTAATGATAGATGATCCGTAAATTTAAGCCCCTGAATGAAGAATCATTCAGGGGCTTACCGGTGACGCTTTGCGTCAGAGGGTCACAGTCGCCGGATGGAGACCTTCGGCCTCATCTAATACGCATGTCCGGGCTATGTTTGCTCACCAAGGGCACTTGGGCAAAATGTTTCTTGCGTATATTACTTTGGTTTTATCCGTGGACCACTTAATTAAGCGATCCGGATAGTACGCATTTCCTGACAGAACCCATGTAGCGTTCCCATCTACGCGATGGCCGGCTATCCAACAACGGAAGAGTTTTTCAGTACCCGCCGGCATTGTATCCACAGTGCGGCTTTCTTCCCCCGCAACTGCCCTTGGATTTGACATACCCGGAAGATTAACGTATGACGGATTATAGCCCGTCTTATCGGCCTGTGCCACCGGAACAAAACCCACACTTCCAATAACCATTGCTGAGGCCAACAGTGCGCTTGAGAAAAAACTCTTTTTCATGATGCTCTCCTTAATGAATGATGGTGAGAATAACAACCGTTATGAGTATCTCACCGGGCTGCCCATAACGTTCTTGCAATGCATTCATTCCCGTTGCACCCCAAACCGCACCATTGCGCGGATCAGGGGTTCCGGCGCGGATATGGGTATGGCAGGGATGCAACTGCCCGTGAAAAATCCGGTGACTGCCACAATGGGGCAGGTGTCAGCAGACGCCGACGATTCACACGATGCTGTCTCGCGCCCCCCGGGTGAGCGCGCCGGGCCAGGATGGCGACGGACGTGCCCGCTTCGTGGGGGATTTTGAGGTGGCGCGATGCCGTGGTGTCTGTGGGACAGGCCGGTGCCGGGACGGCGGCAACCTGGCCTACGTTGCGCTGCCCGCCCTTGCCGGACAGCAGCGGCTGCGCTGGCAGTGTCCGTTGCCCAAGGCCGTAAGCGCGCGGACCATTGACTTGTATGCAGGTGTAATAGAGAGAGAGAGAGAGAGAGAGAGAGAGAGAGAGAGAGAGAGAGAGAGAGAGAGGGGGGGGTGAAGGGCTTCATGTCGACAATGCTAGCTGCGTCGATATGGCATGTCAACCCCCAGATGCAAAAAATATGTTCAGCATGCGTAGGATGGGTAGAGCGCAGAGAAACACATCATTTGCCTCAAATCAGGATTGCGATGGGTTTCGCTCACGCTCTGCCCGTCCTACACGGCTTCATCGTAAACAAACTCCGGTTTGAAACCCCGCCCTTCAGGGCGGTGGAGTCTGACCCCGGCCTGAAAGCCGGGGTCAGACTGCTGACAAAGTCTCCGCGCATGAATGGCAGGGCGGATGTACCTGTTTAGCATATACCGTATAGGTTGGGGTTCGCTTCGCTCACCCCAACCTATGCAGACCTGCCCCCCCGGAAAAACCGGGGGTTCGTCAGCAGTCTGGTGATCAGTTTCATCATCGTTGCTTTCGCGGTGTTCATGCTGGTAAAAAGCATCAACAAACTGCGTGCGCCAGTAGTGGAAGACTCTGTACCGTTCTGTCATGCCCATGCAAGCCTACTCATCCCTGAGTAAATCTGCTGCTGACTTCCTGCTTCGTCGAGGCCGGTTTCGTTCCGGTCTTTCGATCGGAGCCAGAACCCTCCTCTCCACAGGCTTCACATCCGGCGGAACTCGCCGTAGGCGCTGTCCATTCGGAACCGGATTTATACGCCTGTCGAGCAGGAGAAACCGTCAGCGTACGCCAATTGTACCAAAACGGAATGCGCCGTCCATACCTGCAAATCTATCTGCTTTGTATAGATTCACGTGCATTTGAGTATATTTCGTACGAACTGTTCAAGCCCGTCACTACCAAAGACTGTCCGTACTGCTGTAGCCAGATTTCCCTGGCCGCCACCCGTTGCCCGCATTGCACGTCGGCACTGGAGTAGACCTATAGGGAGACGCTGATTTATTCTATCCGGGCATCGTAGGTGCGGGTTTCAAACACGCCCATGTCCGTTCGTCGGCTTGCAGACCATGTGTCAGGCTATGTTTTGGGCGGGTTTGAAATCCGCACCTGCGATGCCAGAACGCTCAGGAATTGTTCAGCGTCTCCATAGGGACAGGGCACAATCGCCAGTTTTTTTGAACAGTCCGTTGGAAGCGCAACTTCAGTGGGAGGTGGATGAGCGCACCTTGTTGTTTACGATTGAATGGAAGCTTGTTTAAAGGAAGATGACATGGCAGCAACAAACTTCAAAACCGAAAATAATACTTTTCGCAAGTTGTTCGGTAATGGGCTGACCTATCGTATCCCACGGTTCCAACGCGACTACAGTTGGGAAAATGAGCACTGGGAAGACCTTTGGGCAGACATTCTGGCCATGCTGAAAGAAGGTGGCGAAGGCGCACATTACATGGGCTATCTTGTCCTGCAATCCTCGGACGATAAGTCTTTTGATGTCATCGACGGCCAGCAGCGTCTGACAACCATTAGCCTCATCGTTCTGACTATTCTCAAAAATATCCAGCGTCTCATCGACTCGGGCAACGAGGCAGAGGCGAATACCAGACGCCTGAATCAGATTCGTCAAACCTATGTTGGCTATCTTGATCCCGTTACGTTAATTGCGCGTCCAAAGCTGATGCTTAATCGCAATAACAATGATTATTTTCAAACTTACCTCGTTCCGCTGGAGCGTCTGCCGCAACGCGGATTCCGTGCCTCGGAACACTTGCTGCGCAAGGCGTTCGAGTGGTTTGACAGGCAGGTTGCTGCCTATCTGAAGAATAGTACCGGGGACGAGGGGAAGCGACTGGCACAATTGGTTGAGGACATCAGCGACCGGCTGTTTTTCACCGTCATCACTGTCACGAACGAACTCAATGCTTACAAGGTTTTTGAAACGCTGAATGCGCGCGGTGTGCGCCTGTCTGCCACCGATCTTTTGAAAAATTATCTGTTCTCTGTTCTTGATCGTGGTGGCGAGACAGATCATGAACTGCGCAGTCTGGAAGATCGCTGGGAAAGGATCGTGGGACGCCTGCAATCGGAAAATTTTCCGGATTTCTTGCGCGTACATTGGAACAGCCGCCATGACTTTGCCCGGCAGACCGACCTGTTTAAAACCATCCGTGCCAGGGTTGCGGACCGGGAAGCCGTGTTTCAGTTGCTTAGAGGCATGGATGAAGATCTGGATACCTATCTGGCATTGTCTTCGCCCGAGGCATCCGAATGGCCGCAGGATGACAAACAACTGTCTGGCATCCTGAAAACCTTCAGAGTGCGCCAGCCATTTCCTCTGTTACTGGCAGCAAAGCGTACATTCGATCCGGCTGATTTCACGGGATTGCTGCGTGCCACGATGGTCATATCGTTGCGTTACAACGTCATTGGAACGTTCAGCACTGCCGAACAGGAGCGTACCTATAACGCTGTTGCCGGGCGAGTCGCCAGGGGAGACCTCAGCCAACTTTGGCCAACGCTACAGGCCATGCGAGGGATCTATCCCGATGACAGAGCATTCTGGGCTGCTTTTGCCGACAAAACCATCCGCACCACAGACTCACGCAACAACAGGGTTGTGCGTTTCATCCTCTGCGCTCTGGAAAAGCATTTGTCCGGGCAGGATTACAGCTTTACCAGCGACGCCTTCAGTATCGAACATGTATTGCCCCAAAACGCCCCGGACGGTTGGGGAGGCTTCAACCATGAAGAGGCCAACAGTCTGACCTACCGGCTCGGTAACATGACGCTGCTGCAAGCAAATGCGAATCGTGACGCAGGTACAGTTGAATACACCGACAAGCGCGCTATCTATGAGCAAAGTGGTTTTGCCATTACGCGAAAAATGGCCCAGGAAAACGCCGAATGGACGCCAGAGCGAATTACCACATGGCAAAGTTGGATGGCAAACCAGGCGACTGCCATCTGGCGCATTGCACAATTGAGCTAAGCAGGGAATCGGGATGCGCAACAAACTTCGGTTTGAAATCCCGCCCTTCAGGGCTGAAAGCCGGTTCTGGGTTCTGTTCTGAATAGTTGCCCATGAAACTCATCCACTCTTCCGATTGGCACTTAGGCCAGACCCTCAAAGGCCATGACCGCCGCGCTGAGCAGCAGGTCTTTCTGGGCTGGTTGCTCGACACCCTCGTCGAGCGCGAAGCGGATGCTTTGCTGGTGGCAGGCGACATCTTCGATCAGGCCAATCCCTCCCCCGAAGCGCAGGCGCAGTACTACCAATTCATCGCGCGGGCAAAAAAGGTGTTGCCCAACCTTTCCGTCGTCGTGATTGCAGGCAACCATGATTCGCCTTTGCGGCTGGATGCGCCTCATCCAGTGCTTGATGCTTTCGGTGTCCACGTGGTTGGCCGCCATGATGCGCGCGCGCCACTGGATGAACGCCTGCTGGAACGGTTGGCGGTTCCACTCATGGATCGCAATGGCCGCATCGGTGCGTGGGTGCTGGCCGTGCCGTTTTTGCGTCCGGGCGACCTGGTGCGCGTGGAAGGCGGCAGTTACGAGGATGCGGTGCGCGATGCCTATGCGCGCTTGGCCGATGCGCTCGAACCCTGTCGCGGTTCCGATGCTGCGCTGATTGTGATGGGGCACTTGCACGCCCAGGACGGCGTGGTATCCGGGGATTCTGAACGTCGCCTGATCGTCGGTGATGAAGAAGCCCTGTCATCTTCAGTCTTTCCACAGTGTGCAACCTATGTGGCGTTGGGCCATCTGCATAAGCCGCAGGCCATTGGTGCGGAGCATATCCGTTACAGCGGCAGCCCATTGCCGCTGTCGTTTACGGAAATGGACTACAAACATCAGGTGCTCGAAGTGCGCTTTGATGGCGCACACCTAGCCGGCATCGAAGCCTTGCGCACGCCACGGCCAGTGAAGCTGTTGCGCGTGCCGGAGCGTTTCGCGCCGCTCGACGAGGTGTTGCAGGCGCTAAAGGCATTGGAGATCGACGCCGCGCAGCAGGATTTGCAACCGCTGCTGGAAGTACAGCTGCTGGCCTCGCTGCCGCCGACCGACCTTCGCGCGCAGGTGGAAGCGGCATTGGCTGACAAACCCGTGCGGCTGGCGGGCATTACGCGCAAGCGTCCAGAGCTTGCCGCCCGTAGCGCGGAAACTGCCGGAGAGTCTGCAACACGGTTCGATCTGTCCGGCCTCAAGCCGCAAGCCCTGTTCGAGCGCCTGTTGGGCGAGCACACGGACATCGAAATACCGGAAGAAGTCCGTGGCGCTTTTCATGAACTGCTCGATGCCGTGCATCAGGAGGGCAGGGCATGAAAATCCTTGCAATCAGGGGCAGCAATCTGGCTTCGTTGGGTGGGGAATTCTTCGTTGATTTTACGGCAGCGCCACTGGCCGATGCGGGCGTGTTCGCGATCAGCGGCCCCACCGGCGCAGGCAAATCGACCCTCCTTGATGCTTTGTGTCTGGCGCTGTACCACGATACGCCGCGCCTTGCGGCCGTCAACGAAAAGTCGGTCAATGTGCCGGACGTGGGCCAGGAAACCCTGACTCCGCAGGATGTCCGTACGTTGTTGCGACGTGGTGCGGCACAAGGGCATGCTGAAGTGGATTTCATTGGCGTCGATGGCCGCCGCTGGCGTGCGCACTGGGCAGTGCAGCGTGCGCGGCGTAAGCCACAGGGGAAATTGCAGAACGCTACGGCCAGGCTGGAAGACCTCGACGCTGGGCAAGTCATCGCAACCCAGGTCAAGGAAGTTCGTGAAAGCATCGAACAGCGGGTTGGCCTTTCCTTCGCGCAGTTTCAGCGTTCAGTCCTGTTGGCGCAGAACGACTTTGCCGCGTTGCTGAAGGCCAGAACCGGCGAGCGTGCCGAACTGCTCGAAGCGCTGACTGACACCGCCATTTTCACACGCCTGTCGATACTGGCGCACGAACGTTGCCGTGAGGAGGATAGGGCGGTGGATGCCTTGCGTGCCGAATTGCAGTACATCGACGTACTGGGCGAGGAACAACGCGCCGCGCTGGAACAGGAATTGTCCACGGCGAACGTGGCTGCAGGGGAAACCGCTACCGTGCTGAAAGCCGTTGTGCTCGAAGACAATTGGCACAAGGAACGCCAGCGGGCAGTGGCGCGGTTATCGGAAGCGAAAGCTGCAACAACCAAGCTTGATTCGGAATGCGAAGCCCGACGCGAAGCCTTCGCAGAACTGGATACATACCTCGCTTTGCGGCCACTGGTTTCCGATCACGAACGCATCAAGAAATTGGCGCAATCCATCGCGGTACAGAAAGAGGAACTGAAACAACACAACGACGCGCTGCCGGCCAGGTGCAAACTCGCCGAGCAGGCCAAGGCCAATGCACATAGCGCCGAACAGGCATTCGCTGCCGCCACAAAATTGCGCGAAGACGCAAAACCCATGCTGGCAAAAGCGCGTGAACTGGACACGAAATTGAAGGTGTTGATTGAGCAGTTCAAAAACGAAGCGGACGCTATTAAGAAGGCGCAAACCGATCTCGACAAACTTTCGAAACAGATCGCAGGGTTGACGCAGGATCAGGAAAAGGCGGCCAATGAATTACGCCGGTTCCCAGACGAGGGCTTGCCTTCATTGGACGATAAAGCCTTGAGCATCGAACAGGAGCGGTTGCAAGAAAGACAGCGCAGCCTCGACCTTGCCGGGCAGCTCATCGGGCAGTGGGCGCAGTTGCAGCAACGTCGCGCATTGACGTTGAAAGAGCAGGCCGCTGCCGACACCGCGCTTCGATTGGCGCGCGATCATGCCAGACAGGCATCGGAGCAGTTGGCAACATGCGAGAAAGAACGTGAGGCCAGCCGTATAGCACTGGAACGCGCCAACCTGGCTGCTGATGCGGTCACGGAGCAACTTCGCGCCGCCCTGGTTCCCGGCGAACCCTGCATGGTGTGTGGGGCAACCGAACATCCAGGCGGCGCACATATCGCCACCGATGCGGTACTGGCCGAACTGGATCGAGCAGACAAAGCTGCCGCGCAGGCACTCAGAGCCGCGCAGACTCGCGAGAAGCAAAGCGCCGTCGAACTACGCTCACGCGAAACGGCGATGGGAGCAGTGAACCAGAACCTTTCCCAAACGCAACACGACATCGAAGGAGTGCGTGCCAGCATGGTGTGCCAAACGCCCGAACTCGATGCAGTGCTATCGGGCACGGATGAAAGCGAAGCGCCCGCAGCGCTGCAAGCATGGCAAACCACCGCGAAACAGACACTGGAGCGCGACAGGCAGCGTGCGCAGGCGCAATTGCGTGTAAAAAAGGTTTCCAGCGAACTTGGGCAGGCCCAGGAACGGCACGCCCAAGTGAAGGCAGAGCTTGAGCCACGCAAAACGAAAGCGGGCGAACTTGAAACGGCAACCCGGCAAGCCCGAAACGAACGTCAGGCAACGCTTGCCGCAGAAAACGTAGATGACCATGCGTCCTCGCTCGATGCCGCCGTCAACACTGCGCTGAAAGCGCGGGATGCGATGCAGGGACGCTTGAGCACATCGAACGATGCCCTGAAACAACTGGAGAGCCAGATCGCCGCTGTTTCGCAGAAGATCATGGCGGATACCGGCACGTTGGAAGACGAACGCGCAAACTTGACCGAAAAACTGAAATCATTGCGGTTGCAACTGGGGGAGTGCGCTCCTACGCCTGAGACGCTGGGCGAGCGTTTGTCAGCCTTGCCTTTCGATCTCGACAACCGAATAAAAACCCGTGAAAACCTGCTCAACCAATGGCGCGAAGCGGGTGCGGCGCAGAAAGCGCACCAATCTACCCTGGTTGAGCTTGACGCACAGGCCGGATCAAAACGGGATGCGGATACCGTGACGGCAGCGCTGATAACTGCCCAGCAAGCCGACAAAGAAGCCAACGAAAGCCAGATCAAGTTACGTGAAAGATTAAAACAGGACGATGACCGACGCACGAAATCCGCCCAGCATCAAACCGCGATCCAGAAACGCGAGCAGGCCGCGCAGCGCTGGCGCACGCTGGCCAACCTGATCGGCAGCGCGGATGGCGCGAAATTCCGGGGCTACGCGCAGCAATTTACGCTGGATGTGCTGCTCGATTACGCCAATCAGCATCTGGATCGCCTCGCGCCGCGCTACCAATTGCTGCGCGGCGACGAAAACCTGTCGCTGCTGGTAGTGGATCGGGATTTTGCAGAAGAAGTGCGTAGCGTTCATAGCCTTTCAGGCGGCGAAAGTTTCCTTGTCTCGCTTGCCCTGGCGCTAGGACTGGCTTCGTTGTCCTCAGAAAAGGTGAAGGTGGAATCGCTGTTCATCGACGAAGGCTTCGGCAGCCTGGATGCCGACACCTTGAACGTAGCGATGGAAGCACTTGAGCGCCTTCAGGCCGATGGCCGCCGCATCGGCGTAATCTCCCATGTCCACGACATGGCCGAGCGCATCGGCGTGCAGGTGCGGGTTGAGCCTGCCGGCGGGGGCAAGAGTAGGGTCAGGGTGGTGGCTTGACATGGCGCCTCCGCATATTGGGCGGGTTTTTGGTCGTAGCGACTCTGCGTCCGTATCGGTCATAATCGTTTATGTGAACTGCACTGAAGGCCACAATCTCAAAGGTGCTGAATACTTCTACCTGTGGTAGCGCAATCGGCAGGCACTCTACGCCGTTGCCAACCCCGTGCTTACGCCGGGATACGGTGGAGCCGGTAATACATAATGATGGGACACAGTGGGACATTTGATAGGGGAAAATGTGCAATGGCAACGATTCAGCAACCCAGGCAATGGCCTTACCCCGGCTCCCGCTGGTGGAAATTCGATTTCCATGCACATACGCCTGTGTCGCACGATACGCCGTGGTACAGGCAAAATCTGACGATTACCCCGGAAGATTGGCTGCTGCGGTACATGGCTGCGGAAATTGATTGTGTGGCAATTACCGACCATAACAGCGGAGCGTGGGTTGACACGCTCAAGACGGCCTATGCGGACATGAAAGCGCAGGCTGACCAAGGACAGCCGCCCGCCGGGTTTAGGGAACTGACGCTGTTTCCTGGAGTAGAACTTTCCGTTCAAGGCGGCGTGCATGTATTGGCTCTGTTTGGCCCGGAGGCCACGACCAGTGACATTGATACATTGCTGGGCCGCGTCGACTATAAGGCTACCAAAGGTGATAGTGATGGCGTGACCAGCAAAAGTATTGAAGCAGTGATCCAAACTATCCTGACTGCGGGCGCGGTAGCCATCCCCGCCCATGCGGATGATGTCAAAGGATTGTTGCAATGCGAACCGAATTCCCGAAAAAGTGAAATCGATCCGAACACTTTGCGCCAGGCCATTTCTGTGGAAGGCTTGCTGGCCGTGGAATGGCGCAACAGCAGCAATTCCTGGCCACAGTGCGTAGCAGCGGAAGAAAAGCGTTTCGCGAAAGTATTGGGCAGCGATTGCCATAGCTTTCAAAGTCCACCTGTGCCGGGATCGGCTTACACCTGGGTCAAGATGGCAAGCCCAACGCTGGAGGGCCTGCGACTGGCTCTGCTGGACGGCAATGAAGTTTCGATAAGGCGCAGCGATGAAGGAAACTTCGATCCTTTCAAGATACCTGAACATGTGATCACGGCCATCGAAATCGAAAATGCGCGCTATATGGGCAACGGCCAGCCAGCGCGAGTGAATTGCTCGCCGTTTTTCAATGCCATCGTCGGTGGTCGTGGCACGGGAAAATCCACCGTGGTGCACGGTTTGCGGCTTGCAGCAGGGCGTGTCCAGGAACTGACGGCATTGGGTCAGGATAGTGAACCGCGCGTACGTTTTGACGAATTTCGCAGGATTGCCAATGGGCGTGATGACAAGGGCGCATTGCGTGCCGAAACCGTGATTCGGCTGGAATGGCAACACGGAGAAAAAAGGCTGCGGCTGTTGTGGCAAGCCAGCGGGCAAGGTGTGAAGGTAGAGGAGTGGTGTAACGAACAGTGGCAGGCATCGCCTAGCCAGAGCGTGAACGCGGCAAGGTTCCCTGTACGTATCTTCTCCCAAGGACAGGTCGCAGCTTTGGCAGGCAGTGGGCGGCAGGCGTTGCTCACCATTATTGATGAAGCTGCCAATGTAGGGGGGTTGAAACAGGCGTTCGAGGAGGCGAAGCGCACGTACTTCACGCAGCGCGCCCTTTTGCGTGAGTTGGATGGCAAGCTGGCCGGACAGGCCGAGCTTGAGCGCAAGCTGGATGAAACCAACAGGAAACTGGCTACGCTGACGCAAGCCGACCATGCAGCAGTGCTACATGCCTACGCACAGGCACAGCATCAGGAGCGGGGAGTTAAAACGCTGTTCGAGCAACTGCGTGAGGGTGCTACGCGCATTGCTGAATTGCCTGAGCATATCGTGCCGGACGATTGGCCCAGTCAGCACTTTACGGAGCAAGATGCCGACCTGTTGGCTCTGCGCAAGGATATTGATACACAGATTGAGCAGATTCGTATCCATTTTTCGGAGCAGGCGAAGAAGTTTCAGCCCTGGATCGAAACCCTGGAAAAGGATAGCCGCCTTTCACAATGGCGGGCGCGCACCCTGGCTGCTCAGCAAGCATATGCAATGCTGCAACAGCAGCTTGCGGAGCAAGGAGTGAGTGATCCCCAGGCCTTTGCCCGCCTGACCCAGGATTGCCAGCAACTGGAAGAACAGCACAAGGCGCTCCAGAAGATGAAGGGTGACCGTCAGGAATTGGAAAGGCAGATCGAGGCACAACATGCATTGCTTTCGGAAAAGCGACAAAGCATTTCGCAGGCGCGCCAATCCTTCATACAGAGGACTTTGGCTAATAACATGCACGTGCGCATAGCGGTTGTGCGCTTCGGTTTTGAAGCCCGGCAAATCGAGCGTGAGTTGCGTGAACTGATTGATGTCGATGAGCATTTCTCCAACGACATCCTTCGGTTCGATGAAAACAGTGAGCCTTCGGGTGGCATGGCGTTTGATCTGGCAGATGCTGATGCTGATGCTGATGGTGTTGGGAAGGAGGCGGCTATTGCTGCCGCCAGGGAAAAATTGCTGCGCGAAGACGCAAATCTGGGAGGACATTTTCGTAATCATTTGCGGCGTAAACGCGAAAAGCCGGAGTTTGCCGACCATGTTCTGACCTGGTTTCCAGAAGATGACCTGCGCATCGATTATCAGCGTGACGGGGACTGGCAACCTATCAACCGGGGGTCGCAGGGGCAACGTTCCGCTGCGCTGTTGGCTTTTCTGTTGGCGTTTGGCGAGGAACCCATTGTGCTCGACCAGCCGGAAGATGACCTTGACAACCATCTGATCTACGACCTGATTGTGCAACAGGTTCGGGAAAACAAGTTGCACCGCCAGCTTATTATTGTGACGCACAACCCGAACGTGGTAGTCAATGGCGATGCAGAACTGGTGCATGTCATGGAATTTGGACGCGGGCAGTGCTTTGTGCAGCAAAGCGGAGCGTTGCAGGAATTGGTGGTGCGTCGCGAAGTGTGTCGGGTAATGGAAGGTGGGCGCGAAGCGTTTGCACGGCGCTGGAAGCGTCTTGGGACGGAGGTTTGAAATGTTGGCAACACGTAGCGAGTTGCTGGAAAAAATCAGGTTGGGCGAAGACAGCTTTCTGGAATTGAAGGAAGTGAAATTTGCGGGCGGAAAAGTAAGAGGGCCGACGCAGAACAATTTGGCGGACGAGTTGGCTGCCTTTGCCAATAGCGTGGGCGGTGTGTTGTTGCTGGGCGTCGAAGACAGCAGCCGGGAGGTGATAGGTATTCCGATTGAGAGCCTTGATGCGGTGGAGAGTGTGGTGCGTGAAGCATGTGAGCAATCGGTCAAACCTGCCTTGGCACCGATCATTGAGCGCATGACTCTGCCGGATGTCACAGGCACGGAGCGTCCCATCATCCGCGTTGCGGTAGAGCGAAGCTTGTTTGTTTACCAAAGCCCTGGCGGCTATCTGCATCGGGTGGGTTCGTCCAAGCGGCAGATTCCACCAGACCAACTCGCGCGGCTTTTTCAGCAGCGCAGCCAATCACGCTTGATCCGTTTTGACGAAACACCGGTACCTGGCACGACGTTTGCGGATTTGGACGAAGTATTGTGGCGGCGTTTTGCGCCTGCGCAATGCATTGATTCAATGGAAATTCTGTTAAACAAGCTGGCGATGGCTGCCCGTGATGAACAGGGAGCATGGCGACTTACCATAGCGGGGATGCTTCTTGGCAGCCGTATGGCGCATCGGTTTCTTCCCGGCGCATTCATCCAGGCTGTAGCGTATGAGGGGACAGATGTCGTGCCTTCAGGTGAAGATATCTATCAATGGGATGCTCAAGACATCGTCGGCTCTCTGGATCAGCAAATTCTTGATGCTTGCGCCTTCGTGCGCAAAAATATGCACATGGCCGCCAGAAAGCGCGCAGAGGGCGGACGGGAAGATCTTCCGCAGTTTGACATGCGGGCGGTATTCGAGGCTGTGACCAATGCAGTGGTGCATCGGGATTATTCAATGGCAGGAGCCAAGGTTCGGCTGCGACTGTTTGACGACAGGCTTGAGCTTTATTCTCCTGGCATGTTGCCAAATACCATGACGCCCGAAAGCCTGCCTTTTCGCCAATCTGCACGTAATGAAGCACTGACCAGTTTGCTAGCGCGTTGTCCGATTGACGACAACGTGCTGGCGGGGCATCGGCAACACATCATGGATAAGCGTGGGGAAGGCGTATCCATCATTCTGAATGCGAGTGAGCAACTTTCGGGCAAGCGTCCTGAATACCGTCTCATCGATGAAAGCGAACTGATGTTGACTATTTACGCTGCTAACGCAGAGCAAAAGCTGTGGAAGCGCTGAACAATTCCTGAGCGTTCTGGCATCGTAGGTGCGGGTTTCAAACCCGCCCAAAACATAGCCTGACACATGGTCTGCAAGCCGACTGTCACCTTTCGGCATATTCAGGCCATTTCGATTTCGGCATAATCAGGCCAGAACCCAGTCATGTCGGGGCTGCCGATTTCGGCATATACCGGCCAGTCTGATTTCGGCATATACCGACCA
>WREK01000053.1 GCA_009779355.1 Betaproteobacteria bacterium
CCAGAGTCCACAAAACGGGTCAAAATAAGTCCGAAAAGCAGCTTTACAGGGTAGTTTTCGGTCATTTTTGGCCTTGTAGACATGGGTTTCTCCAGTGCTTCAGACTTTTTGAGCATCCTGTTAGGGGGATAATCTCGCTTGGGAGAGGCGTAACCTCTTTCAAGCGCTTTTGTCGCCCGGGCACGGGCGTGGATTGAAACATCATGTCCATCACGTTACGCGCCATTTGCGCCGATATTACGACATTGGCCGTCGACGCCATCGTCAACGCCGCCAACAGCACCCTTCTGGGCGGCGGCGGAGTCGATGGGGCCATTCACCGCGCCGCAGGGCCGGAACTGCTGGCCACCTGTCGCACCCTGAACGGCTGCGCCACGGGCGAGGCCAAAATCACCCCCGGCTTCCGCCTCCCCGCCAAACACGTCATCCACACCGTTGGCCCCGTCTGGCGCGGCGGCGAACATGGCGAACCGGCGCTGCTTGCCGCCTGCTACCGCAATGCGCTGGAACTCGCCGCCCAGACCGGGTTGGAAACCATCGCCTTTCCCTGCATCAGCACCGGGGTTTACGGCTATCCGCCCGCCCTGGCCGTCCCGTGCGCGCTTGGCGCCGTAAAGGAGGCGCTGGCGCGCCTGCAGGGTATCCGGGAAGTGATTTTCTGCTGCTTCTCAGAAGAAGAACGGATGCGGTATGAACATGCGTTGAACATGAAACACAAGGATTGACCCGTCGTGCGCTGAGTCAACAAATTAATCGGATGGTAAAGTCTTAACCTTCAAGTTTTTTCGGGGCACGCAAAATTTCAACCTCTCCGCAATTCTTCAAAATCGCCGCCCTTCAGACCGTCTCTGGCCCCAATGTGGCAGCCAACCTCATGGCAGCGGACGAACTGATTGCCGAGGCCGTTGCCAGAGGCGCACAGATGGTGGCATTGCCCGAGTATTTCGCGCTGATGTCGACCGATGAAACCGCCAGAATTCGTGCGTGCGAGCACGAGGGCAGCGGGCCGGTTCAGGATTTCCTGAGCAAAACCGCCGCACGCCATGGAATATGGATTGTCGGCGGTACGCTGCCGCTGGTGGCGGACGCTCCGGACAAAACACGCAACGCCGCGCTGGTTTTCGATGACTGTGGTAACCAGGTAGCGCGCTATGACAAAATCCATCTCTTCAGCTTCACGCAGAACAAGGAGCAATACGATGAGGCAGCCAGCATCGAACCGGGTGCGCGCGTGGTATGTTTCGACTCACCTGCCGGAAGGGTGGGACTCGCGGTATGCTACGACCTGCGTTTCCCCGAACTTTTCCGCGCAATGGGCAAAGTCGACCTGATCGTTCTGCCCGCAGCTTTCACATACACAACCGGACAGGCACATTGGGAAACGTTGTTGCGGGCGCGAGCCATCGAAAATCAATGCTATCTGGCAGCGCCTGCTCAGGGAGGGGTACATCCGCATGGCCGCCGGACATGGGGGCATAGCATGATCATCGATCCGTGGGGCAATATTCTCGCCTGCCGTCCGGAAGGGGCGGGCGTAGCCGTAGCCGAACTCGACCCCGAGTGGCTCCATCTGGTTCGCCAGAGCCTGCCTGCCCTGAATCACCGCCGCCCGGAACTTTTCTGATGGAAAATTCATTACCCTGTCGCATCGATTACCGGAACCACACACAATGACGAAAAACGCGCTCAAGGCTGCTGACCGCTACCTGCTCTCACCACACGACCTTGGCCATGAAGAACTCGAAAAAGCACTCCGCAAACTGATGCGGCATGGCATCGATTATGGCGACCTTTATTTCCAATACAGCCGCGCCGAAGGGTGGGGGCTGGAAGAAGGCATCGTCAAATCGGGCAGTTTCAGTATCGAAGAAGGCGTTGGGGTACGCGCGGTAAGCGGTGAAAAAACCGCCTTTGCCTATTCCGACGATATTTCAATGAATGCGCTGCTCGATGCCGTTCGCGTCACGCGGGCCATCGGCACGGCGGACAGGAAGCAAAAGGTCAAGGTCACGCCGCGCAAGCCCCCCGTCAGGCTATACCGCGCCGACGACCCGCTTGCCTCGCTCGACGATACCGCCAAGGTGCGACTGCTCGAACGGCTGGAAGCATTTGCCCGTGCCGACGACCCACGCGTCGTACAGGTCATGGCCGGGCTCGGCGGAACATGGGAAGTCGTGCTGGTAGCGCGCAGCGATGGGCATATTACTGCCGATATACGGCCTCTGGTGCGCGTATCCCTTACCGTCATCATGGAAGAAAACGGGCGGCGCGAGCAGGGCAGCGCAGGCGGGGGCGGGCGTTTCGACTACGGCTACTTTACCGATGAGACATTGCGCGGTTATGCGCTGGAAGCCGTGCATCAGGCCCGCATCAACCTTGAAGCCGTCTCTGCGCCAGCCGGGGTCATGCCCGTCGTGCTCGGCCCCGGCTGGCCGGGCATCCTGCTGCATGAAGCCATCGGACACGGGCTGGAGGGCGACTTCAACCGCAAGGGCAGTTCAGCCTTTTCGGGGCGCATTGGCGAGCAGGTAGCCGCACGCGGCGTCACCGTGGTCGACGACGGCTCGTTGCCGGATCGGCGCGGCTCACTCGCTATCGACGACGAAGGCAACCCCGGCGCGCGCACGGTGTTGATCGAGGACGGCATCCTGACCGGCTACATGCAGGACATAACCAATGCCCGCCTGATGAGCATGAAGCCCACCGGCAACGGCAGGCGCGAGTCCTACGCCCATCTGCCCCTGCCGCGCATGACCAACACCTTCATGCTCAACGGCGAACGCGACCCTGCCGAGATCATTGCCTCGGTCAAGAAGGGCCTGTACGCGGTCAACTTCGGCGGCGGGCAGGTCGACATCACCTCGGGCAAGTTCGTCTTCTCCGCCTCCGAGGCATACCTGATCGAAAACGGCAAAGTCACCCGCCCGGTCAAAGGCGCGGCGCTCATCGGCAACGGCCCGGACGCACTGACCCGCATAAGCCTCATCGGCAACGACATGGCCCTCGACCCAGGCGTCGGCTCCTGCGGCAAAGACGGCCAGAGCGTGCCGGTAGGCGTCGGGCAGCCTACTTTGCGCATCGACGGGCTGACGGTTGGGGGGACGGGTTGAGTGAATCAACGACCCAGGACAAACATGTGTTAGATTGTTACTTACATAAACACGACAATACCGTTTCCGCGCGAGGCGTTTGAGGGACGCGCGGACTTTAAGATGGAAATCCTTGTTCTCGTCCTTCTGATTGTCCTCAACGGCGTTTTCGCCATGTCGGAAATCGCGCTGGTAACCGCCCGGCGCGCAAAGCTTGCCAAGCTGGCCGAGGAGGGCGACCTGGCTGCCAAGGTTGCGGTGAGCCTTGGTGAAGAACCAACCCGTTTCCTGTCGACCATCCAGATCGGCCTGACTTCCTTCGGCATCCTGATCGGCGTCATGAGCGAAGCGGCGCTGTCCGCGCCAGTGGCTGCCTGGTTGCGCGAATTGGGCATGGCGCAGCGCCCCAGCGAAATCACGGCAACCACCTCCGTGGTGCTGCTCATCACTTACGTCACCATCGTGGTCGGCGAACTGGTTCCGAAGCGCATCGGCCAGCTGAACCCGGAAAGCATCGCCCGCCGGGTAGCGCGCCCGATGAACACGCTGGCAATCATCTCGCGCCCCGCCGTGCGCATGCTCTCTGGTTCAACCGTGCTGCTGCTGCGCCTGTTGGGGCTGCGCGACGGAAAAACGCCCGGCGTGACCGAGGAGGAAATCCACGCCTTGCTTGAAGAAGGCTCGGAAAGCGGCGTGATCGAAAAGAGCGAGCACGCGATGGTGCGCAATGTGTTCCGCCTCGACGACCGTCAGATCGGTTCGTTGATGGTTCCGCGTTCGGACATCGTCTGGCTGGATGTCGAACGGCCCCAGGAAGAAAACCTCGTACGTGCGGCGAAATCGGAACATTCCCGCTTCCCGGTATGCAAAGGGGGGCTGGAAGAAGTCCTTGGCATCATTTCCTGCAAGCAGCTCTTCAACCAGATGCTCAAGGGCGGCCAGCCCGACATCGCCAGTCAGTTGCAAAGCCCTGTCTACGTGCCCGAATCGCTGACCGGCATGGAACTGCTCGAACAATTCCGCGCCTCCGGTTCCCATATGGCCTTTGTGATCGACGAATACGGCGAGGTACAGGGGCTGGTGGCGCTCCAGGACGTAATGGAAGCCGTGACCGGGGAATTCCGCTCGGAAAGCCAGGAAGATGCCTGGGCTGTGCAGCGCGAAGATGGGTCATGGCTGCTCGACGGGCTCATCCCGCTGCCGGAACTCAAGGACTTGCTCGAACTACGGGAAGTCCCTGAAGAAGACAAGGGGCGCTACCACACCCTGTCGGGCATGATCATGTGGCTGCTCGGCAGGCTGCCGCGCACGGGAGATGTGACTGCCTGGGAAGCCTGGCGGCTGGAAGTGGTCGACCTCGACGGCAAGCGCATCGACAAAGTGCTGGCCAGCCGGTTGTCGGAGCCGCTGAAGGGCAAGGAAAATGGCGAAGCAATGCCCGGGATTTGAATAAAACTCCTTTCATTTATGCAATGCGTTCCCATAAAAAAACCGGCTGGATGTCCAGCCGGTCTCTTGGGGAGGATCCGCACTCAGGCGGTTATTGGTAGCGGGGTTTTAGCCTTCGCCGCCCTCGGGTTCCTTAGGCTCGCCGCCTTCAGCTGGAGAAGCGTCAACTCGGCAGGCTCCTGGCAGATATTTAGGATCGACATTAGTGCCAGCGGTGGAAGAGCAACCCCATTTAATGGAGCCACCGAGTCCCACGTCGGGTTTCAGTACCACGACCTTCTCTGCTTGAACCTTCTGGTTATATGTTATAGTGATAGTGCCATCCACAACTTCTACACTTTCAACGGCGTTGCCCTTGATGTTACTAGCGGTCTCAAGCCCCGCTGCTGTATTGTCTTTAGGCCAGCCCCCTTTGTCGGCGTAATATTCCGCCACAGATGCCTTGGCGGCTTCGGCAAGGCCCAAACCTTCCGCAACGTGAGCGCGCTTGGTGTAGTCCTGATAGGCGGGAAGCGCAACGGCCGCCAGGATGCCGACAATCGCAACGACGATCATCAGTTCAATCAGGGTGAAGCCTTGTTGGATCTTTTTCATGTTGAAACTCCTCGTAATGGCGGTTTTTTCCGTCGAACTAGGTGTAGCAAGAGCCGTGCCCGGTTTACAAAGATTTCAAACGTGACAGAAGTCTCAAAACAAACGTGCAAAAATGACAATCCGGGCGGCAGGTTGTCGTTTTCTGACAACCTGCCGCCCGGATTGTTATGTTTTGACTATTGCTTCCCTCGCCCGCCTGGTGGGGAGTTATAGGTTGGGGTGCGCGAAGCAAACCCCAACATGCAGAGGCAAAGGGGCGGCAGCAGCGTTGGGGTTCGCACAGCTCACCCCACCCTATACGTTGCGCGGAAAACGGCAACTGCTCAATCACTTCCCTCCGAGCCTTCAGTTCCCTCGGCCTGCGTGATATAATGCTCTGTTACACTCATAACTAGCGGTTAGACCCGCTTAGCGCCGCGCATGACACAGTTCGCCAAGGAAACTCTTCCAATCAGCCTTGAAGAAGAAATGCGACACGCCTATCTCGATTACGCGATGAGCGTAATTGTTGGGCGGGCGCTGCCGGATGCGCGTGATGGCCTTAAACCCGTGCATCGGCGCGTACTGTTTGCGATGCACGAACTCTCGAACGACTGGAACCGCGCTTATAAAAAATCTGCGCGCATCGTCGGCGACGTGATCGGTAAATACCATCCGCATGGCGATACGGCAGTCTACGACACCATCGTGCGCATGGCGCAGCATTTCTCCCTGCGCTACATGCTCGTCGACGGGCAGGGCAACTTCGGGTCGGTCGACGGCGACAGTCCGGCGGCGATGCGCTACACCGAAATCCGCATGGCCCGCATCGGCCACGAAATGCTCATCGACATCGACAGGGAGACGGTGGATTTCGGCCCCAACTACGATGGTTCGGAAAAAGAGCCGCTGGTGCTTCCCGCCCGCGTCCCCAACCTGCTCATCAACGGTTCGGCAGGGATTGCGGTGGGTATGGCGACCAACATCCCGCCGCACAACCTTGGTGAAGTCGTCGACGCCTGCCTCAAGTTGCTCACCAACCCCGAAACCGACATAGATGCCCTCATCAATATCGTCAAATCCCCCGATTTCCCCACGGGCGGGCTGATCTACGGCCTGGCGGGCGCGCACGAAGGCTACCGTACCGGGCGCGGCAAGGTGACGATGCGCGCGCGCACCCATTTCGAGCAAATCGGCAACACCGACCGGCAGGCAATCATCGTCGATGAACTGCCCTATCAGGTCAATAAAAAGACCTTGCAAGAAAAAATCGCCGATCTGGTCAATGAAAAACGCATCGAAGGCATTGCCCACATCCAGGACGAGTCCGACAAATCCGGCATGCGCTTGGTCATCGAGCTCAGGCGCAGCGAAATGCCCGAGGTGGTGCTGAACAAGCTCTTCAAGCACACGCAGTTGCAGGACACCTTCGGCATGAATATGGTGGCCCTGGTCGACGGCAAGCCGAGGCTCCTCAACCTCAAAGAACTCCTGGTGTGCTTTCTCGAACACCGGCGCGAGGTCGTCACCCGGCGCACCGTGTTTGAACTGCGCAAGGCGCGCGAGCGCTGCCACGTGCTCGAAGGGCTGGCCGTGGCGCTGTCCAATGTCGATGAAATCATTGCGCTCATCAAGGCCGCTCCGACGCCTGGGGATGCCAGGCGCGAAATCATGGCGCGCACCTGGCGCTCGATGCTCGTCAAAGAGATGCTTGCCCGTGCGATGGCCGATAGCTTCCGCCCCGAAAACCTGTCCCCCGAATTTGGCCTTTCCGAGCAAGGCTATCGCCTCTCGGACGCGCAGGCGCAGGCGATTCTCGAACTGCGCCTGCAACGGCTCACCGGGCTGGAACAAGACAAGATCGTCAATGAATACCGCGAATTCATCGACATCATCACCGACCTGCTGGACATCCTTGCCCGTCCGGAGCGGATTACCGAAATCATTGTCAATGAACTGACCGCGATAAAAAACCAGTTTGACGACCCGCGCCGTTCCGAAGTCGTGCTCAATACCTCCGAAATCAACCTCGAAGACCTCATCGCCCCCGAAGACATGGTGGTGACGCTCTCGCACACGGGCTACTTCAAACGCCAGCCGCTGGCCGACTACCGCGCCCAGCGGCGCGGCGGACGCGGCAAGCAGGCCACCGCGATGAAAGAAGAAGATTTCATCGACCGCCTGTTCGTCGCCAACACCCACGATACCGTGCTCTGTTTCTCCAACCGGGGCCGCTGCTACTGGCTGCGGGTGTTTGATGTGCCCGAAGGCACGCGCAACGCACGCGGGAAACCCATCGTCAATCTCTTCCCGCTTCTTGAAGGCGAAAAAATCACCGCCGTGCTGCCGGTCAAAACTTTCGACGAAGAGCACTTTGTCTTCATGGCCACCAGTGGGGGCACGGTCAAGAAAACCTCGCTTGCGGCCTTTGCCAACCCGCGCAAGGCCGGGATCATCGCCGTCAGCCTTGATGAAGGCGACTACCTGATCGGCGTGGCGATTACCGACGGCAGCAGCGACGTGATGCTTTTCTCCGACGCGGGCAAGGCGGTACGTTTTGCCGAAACCGACGTGCGCCCGATGGGGCGTGACGCGCGCGGCGTGCGCGGCATGGCACTGGAAGACGGACAGCGCGTCATCGCCATGCTGGTAGCCCGTGACGAAATCCATTCCGTGCTGACCGCCACCGAAAACGGCTACGGCAAGCGCACCCCGGTTTCCGAATATACCCGCCACGGGCGCGGAACCAAAGGCATGATCGCCATCCAGACATCCGAACGCAACGGCGCGCTCGTGGGTGCGGCGCTGGTCGAACCGAAAGATGAAGTCATGCTTATTTCCACCACTGGCGTGCTGATCCGCACCAGTGTCGAGAGCATCCGCGAAATGGGCCGGTCTACCCAGGGCGTGACCCTCATCAACATCGATGAAGGTTCCGCGCTCGCCAGCATCGAAATCGTGGCCGAGTCGGACGTCGACATCGATGCTGAAAACGGTGACAACGGCAACACAAACGGGGACTCCCCGGCGGCGGGCGGGGCAGCCGAAGAATGACACGCACCTGGAACTTCAGCGCCGGTCCGGCGGCGATCCCGCTCGAAGTGCTGCAACAAGCCCAGGAACAACTCCTCGATTGGCACGGCATCGGCGCGAGCATCATGGAAGTGAGCCATCGCGGCAAAACCTTCACGGCCGTTATCGAAGCCGCCGAGGCCGATCTGCGTGAATTGCTGTCGGTTCCCGACAACTACCGGGTGCTTTTCCTGCAAGGCGGAGCAAGCCTGCAATTCACGCAAGTGCCGCTGAATCTCCTGGCGGGCAAAAGTGCCGATTACCTCATCACCGGCTCCTGGTCGCAAAAGGCGTACAAAGAAGCCTCACTGATTGGCGCAGTCAGGCTCGCTGCTACCACGCAAGCCGGCAGCAGATTCGCCCCGTGCCTGCCTGAGATCGAACACCTCGCGTTCGACGAGCAGGCCGCCTATGTTCATCTCTGCACCAACGAAACCATTCACGGCATCGAAGTGCACGAGGAAACCGAAGCGCGCCTTTTTGAAGCGCTCGCGCGGACGGTTCCGGACGCCTTCCTCGTGGCCGACATGAGTTCGCACATCCTTTCCCGCCCGTTGGACGTTCGCCGTTACGGCCTGATCTACGCGGGCGCGCAGAAAAACATCGGCCCATCGGGTGTAACCCTCGTCATCGTGCGCGACGACCTGCTGGATCGTTCCGGGGCAAACGTCCCTTCACAGCTCAGCTACCGCGCCCAGGCCGACAACAACTCCATGATCAACACCCCGCCGACCTTTGCCATCCACATGGCCGGGCTTGTGTTCAGGTGGCTGAAAGCGCAGGGCGGCCTGGATGCCATTGCCGCCGTCAACCGGGAAAAAGCGCGGCGGCTCTATGAAGCCATCGACCAAAGCGGCGGTTTCTACCGCAACACGGTCGATCCCGCCTGCCGTTCCGTCATGAACATCCCTTTCAATTTGCCCACGCCTGAACTGGAAGCGCAGTTCGTCAAGGAATCCGAGGCGGCGGGGTTCATCGGTTTGAAAGGCCACAAGTCCATGGGGGGGATTCGCGCTTCGCTCTACAACGCTGTATCGCTAGAAGCCGTCGAGGCGCTGGTGGGGTTCATGGGGGAGTTTGCGGCGGGGCGTGGGTGATTTTTCCCATTGCGAATCATAGTTGCTGCGATACAATGTATCGCAGCTCATCAGAGGGACAGCTATGGCTACTACAACAATGATCCACATCCGCTTGGACGAACGCACAAAGACACAAGCCTCGGAAACGTTGGCAGCAATGGGGCTTTCTTTGTCAGATGCCGTACGTGTGTTCCTGATGCGCGTCATCGCTGAGAAACAGCTTCCGTTTGCGCTTAAGGTACCAAATACCGAAACCCGCGCCGCGATGATTGAGGCGGATGAGATTGCTCACGAACACCGTGCACGTTTTGCAACTGCCACCGAATTGTTCGATGACCTCGAAAAAAATAACGGCAAATAAACGCGCCACCTTGCCAAGGAAGGCTGATTACACCAAGTCCTTTTGCAAAGATTGGGAACGTCTTTTACGATCTGGCAGGTACGACATGAACCGGCTGAAGGAAGCCATGCTCTTACTCGTTGCCAATGACGAACCTTTCGGCCCGGAATGGCAGGATCATCCACTGAGGGGCAATTGGGACGGGTATCGGGAGTGTCACATCGGAGGCGACTTTTTATTGATCTACAAGATTGATGGCAATGGTAGGATCGGTTTGGTGGTCTTCGTGCGCACAGGCACGCATGCCGAGTTGTTTGATTAAACAAGGACGGGGATCGCGGGTTTCCAATACCACAGATGCCGCCACGAGGGCGGCATCGTCCATTGGTTGCCAGGTCAGTTACATCCCCTGATAGATCGGCCCTTCGCCACCCTGAGGCGTGACCCATTCGATGTTCTGTGTAGGGTCTTTGATGTCGCAGGTCTTGCAATGCAGGCAGTTCTGGCTGTTGATCTGAAGCCGTGGCTTGCCGTTTTCGCCGTCGTTTACGATCTCATAGACTCCCGCCGGGCAGTAACGCTGTTCAGGCGAATCGAAGGTTTCCAGGTTGATGGAAATGGCTGCTACGGGATTCTTGAGCTGTAGATGGCAGGGCTGGTTTTCTTCGTGGTTGGTATTGGAGAGGTAGACCGAGGACAAGCGGTCGAATGTCAGTACGCCATCGGGCTTGGGATAGTTTATTTTCTGGCATTCGGCGGCAGGTTTGAGCTTGTCGTGGTCGTTATAGTTGCGCAGCGTCCAGGGAGCCTTGCCGAAGAAGAGTTTTTGATCCATGCCGAAGAAGGCGGAGCCGACCCAGAAGGATTTCTTCATCATCGGCTTGAAGTTGCGTGTCTTGTGCAACTCGGTGTAGAGCCATGACTCGCGGAAGGCGATGGGGAAGGCGGTGAGGGTGTCGCGGCTCCGGCCGGCAACAATGGCTTCAAATGCGGCTTCGGCGGCAAGCGCGCCGGATTTGATGGCGGCATGGTTGCCCTTGATCCGTGCGGCGTTGAGAAAACCCGCGCCATCGCCGATGAGCGCGCCGCCGGGGAAGATCAGGCGCGGCAGGCTCTGGAGGTTGCCGGTAGTGATGGCTCGTGCACCGTAGGCCAGACGCTTGCCCCCTTCCAGGAATTTTCGGATTTCGGGGTGCGTCTTGTAACGCTGCATTTCCTCAAATGGCGACAGGAATGGGTTGGCGTAATTCAGGCCAACGACAAAACCCGTCTGGATGAGGTTGTCGTCGAGGTGGTACATGAACGAACCACCGTAAACGTCGTTGGTGAGCGGCCAGCCTGCGGTGTGGATAATGAGGCCAGGACAGTGATAGGGGTTGCCGGGAACTTCCCAGAGTTCCTTGACGCCGCAGCCGAATACCTGTGGGTCGACGCCCTCGCGCAGGTTGTATTTGGTTTCGAGGCGCTTGCTGAGGTGGCCGCGACAGCCTTCGGCGAAGAAGGTGTATTTAGCAATGAGTTCCATGCCGGGCTGGAAGTTCGGGCCGGGCGTACCGTCGTGCTGTACGCCCATGTCGCCTGTGACGACGCCTTTGACCGCGCCGTTTTCGTCATAAAGAATATCCGCGCCCGCGAAACCCGGATAGACTTCTACGCCCAGCGTCTCGGCTTGCTCGCCCATCCATTTGACGACTTCGCCCATGCGAACGATGTAGTTTCCATGATTGTTGAAACAATCCGGCATGATAGAGAGCGGGAAGGCATAGGCTTTGGTTTGAGTGAGGTACAGGACGCGATCTTCCATTGCGTTGGTTTTGATCGGTGCGCCGCGTGCTTTCCAGGTTGGGATAAGCTCGTTGAGGGCAATGGGGTCGAGAACCGTGCCGGACAGGGTGTGTGCGCCGATTTCTGCGCCTTTTTCGATGAGACATACTGAAATATCGTGGTTGCGCTCAGCAGCTAACTGCTTGATTCGGATTGCTGCTGCCAGACCCGATGGGCCACCGCCTACGATCAAGACATCAAACTCCATCGATTCGCGTTCCATCCCTTCCTCCTTTCGGGCTTTGCGCTGCTTACAATGCAGCATTGTGTAACGGTTAGTCGTCAGATTCTGCGTGGCTCGCTTTGTTTTACTCAAGATACAAATGTAATACATTACATTTTAGTACGATAGTACAGGCGGCTCTCCCCCTAAAGTGAAAAAACGGGGATAAAAAAGGTTTTTGGGGATATTCGCCCTGACCTGAGCGTGCGTCGGGTGCAATTCCAGGGATTGCCCCGGTATTTCGCGCTGTTCCTTCAGTGGGGAAGTGAGGGATCCTGGCTTTGAACTAAGGCAGCAAAGATCAAGGGAAACACTGATTTATTCCATCCTGGCATCGTAGGTGCGGGTTTCAAACACGTCCATGTCCGTTCGTCGGCTTGCAGACCATGTGTCAGGCTATGTTTTGGGCGGGTTTGAAACCTGCACCTACGATGCCAGAACGCTCAGGAATTGTTCAGCGCTTCCCAAGGAACACGCTGATTTATTCGGTTTCTGGCTATATTTCGTGTGATAACTCGTTGATTTTTAATGGCACGGCTCGCAAGGGCTTGAATAAATCAGCGTTTCCCAACGGAAGCGAGGTGTGGCGGAGAGCCACGTATAATCAAAAACTTTGGTGGCGCTGCTACTCATTCCGGAATTGCGCCCGGCGCCTGCTCATTGTTGCCTCATTCATTTTCCGACCGCCATGTCCCCTCTGATTCTCCAGCTTCGCGGCGCGCCCGCGTTTTCCCGTCCCCGCCTCGAACGGCTTGCCCGCAATCTTGCCCAGGAAGTGCAGGGGTTCAACGGCCTGGTGGCGAAAGCCTGGTATTTCATCGAGGCGAGCGGGGCGCTTTCCTTTGATGAACAGGCATGGCTTGGCGAACTGCTGGACGCCCGCCCGCCGGGCGGCGAACTCCCTCGTGGTGTTTTGCGGCTGGTGACGCCCCGGCTCGGCACGATTTCGCCGTGGTCATCGAAAGCCACGGATATCGCGCGCCAGTGCGGTTTCGGCAAGGTGACGCGCATCGAGCGCGGGATTGCGTATTTCATCGATTCCGTCGGCGTGCCGCTGCCCGCGCCCGCTGCGCTGCACGACCGCATGACCGAATCGGTGCTGGCAACGTTCGATGAAGCGGCGGCGCTGTTCCATCACTACGCGCCCAGGCCGTTTGGCACGGTCGATGTCATTGTGGCAGGGCGCACGGCGCTGGAAGCGGCCAACGCAGAACTGGGGCTGGCGCTCTCCACTGATGAGGTGGGCTACCTCGTCGAAAACTTCACCCGCATGGGGCGCAATCCCACGGATGTGGAATTGACGATGTTCGCACAGGCCAATTCCGAACATTGCCGGCACAAGATTTTCAACGCCGATTGGGTGATCGATGCGCGCCCGATGGAAAAATCGCTCTTCGCCATGATCCGCGACACCCA
>WREK01000054.1 GCA_009779355.1 Betaproteobacteria bacterium
GCACACGCGCAGTTCCGCAAAGTTCGACATGTCCCTGTTGACCATGCAGTCTATGTCATAGTAGATCAGCCCGCCCAGAACTGGAGGAGAGGCCGACAGGAACAGCAGCGGGAGCACGAGGCGGGAGAATTTGACCGGCAGGGATAATGTATTTGTCATGATTTGTCGAAACATCCAAAAATGCGTCCAACACGGATCGCGCACGATCCACCGCTGGCAATTCAAAAGGTGAGATTTTCAGAACCGCTTCGCCCGGGAACGGCGTGCCAGCGTCCCCAGCGTCCCCAGGCCAGCCGCCCACATCAGGAGGAGCGAAGGCTCAGGGATTTCCGGCACGGAACCCACGCTGACCCATACGCTCCATGCCCCACCCGCCGTGACAAGCGGTTCAGGGGTGTGCCCATCGTAGAAGAAACCATTATTCAGATTCATGCTCGTCGGGAAGTTTCCGCTCACCGTAAGCGTCAGGATGTAATCACCCGCCCAAAGCATCGGGAAATACATCCCCGCGTCAGCATACGTCTGAGTTCCGGGGCTGATGCTGGAGTTATCGGCGTTCCAGTCGAGCAGGCTGCCGTTATCCTCCCACAGGACAAGCAACGGGTCGAAGTTCAAACCTCCCAGGAACGAGTCCGTCCAGATATAAAACCTTCCGCTTCTTCCGTGAGCGTAAACGGGATCGAGACGACATCATTGTGGTTGATGAAGTTTCCCGTGAAGTGCATGGGCTCGGCCCTGGCGGGCAGCCCACTTATGAGGAACACGGCCGCAACACAGCTAACTACTGCCTTGATAACTGACTGGGCAATTCCAAGCATGACACGCACTTTTCATACCGCCTGAAATATGGTTGAAGTAAAAGCAAGAAAAATCCGCCATGGAGTGTGAAAAAAGTCACAGACTATTCTATCATTATAAAAATGAATACGCAACATCCAAACACGAGATGCCGTCAGTACCGATAAGAGGGTGGCATCTGGCGGGATGGGTGCAGCCAGTGAAGGAACGGAAAAGCGGGCGGCATGTTGCCGCCCGCCTCCACTCTTAAGGAAACGCTGATTTATTCAAACTCTTGCGAGCCGTGCCATTAAAAATCAACGAGTTATCACACGAAATATAGACAGAAACCGAATAAATCAGCGTGTTCTTAACAGGATGCTCAAAAACTATTTTTTCAGATTTCAGAGTCCACAAAACGGGTCAAAATCAGCCCGAAAAGCAGCTTTACAAGGTAGTTTTCGGTCATTTTTGACTTTGACTTTGTAGACAGAGGTTTCTCCAGTGCTTCAGATTTTTTTGAGCATCCTGTTAAGGGCCGGATTAATAGTGACGAAACCACAAATATCAAAAAATATAACTCATTGAATTTAAACGGGTAGTTGCAAAACATGGTTTGGGAGCATCAAAAGTGGCAGAAGTCAGGAAAAAAGCGCCTGGGGTTCATGGCCTCGGCAAGCTCGCGCTCCAACGGCAACGGTTCGCCTTCTATCCGTGATGCCAGCAATTCGCCCGTGAGTGCCGCCCAGGCCAGCCCGCGTGCGCCAAAGCCGGAGAGGATATACAGCCCTGGATGGCAGGATTGATCGTGGGGGGGTACAGCCCCGACCAGTGGCAGGCGATCCGGCGAAACCGGGCGGAAACCGACCCGTGCGCCGAGCGAGGCGGCATCCAGGCTTTTTGTATAACCCGGCAAAATGCTTTCCAATTTGGCGAGGTTGGCCTGCTGGTCGGTTGGGCGCGGGGCAGGATCGGGATCGCCGACATCGAAGCTGGCTCCCGCGCAGCGCAAGCCATCCACTTCAGGCGTCACATAGCCGCCCTGACAGACGACTACGCGTGGGGCACTGCCGGTTGCGGCGGGCAACACGCTAACCTGCCCGCGTGCGCTGAGTACCGGCACATTCCGGGCTTGCGTAAAGTCGGCAAGCCCGGTTCCGGCAGCGAGGATCATGACCGGTGCGCTGGCAATGGTGCGGCCATCGGCATCAAGCGCATGCCAACACTCTTCACGGCGCTCGATGCCTGCAACCGGGGACAGCCAGTGTGTACGGATACGCTCCGCGAACGCGGCGAGGTTGGCCGCGCACAGGCTTGGGGGCTGCACCCATCCACAACTCGGAAAATGCCAGCCGCCATGCGGGACGCGCCAGCCGATAATTTCGCTCGCCTCGGCGCTATCGGCCAACCGAAGCAATTCTTCGGGCAGGGCGAGACGTTCGACCACGGCCTGCATCTTCATTTCCTGTTCCGTGTCGCGTGCGAGATGAAAAACCCCGCAAGCCGCCGCACGGAGCTTCGCGCCCGAAGCGAGGGCTTCCCCGATGCGCCGCCAGCCGTACAACGCGCCGGCGCGCGTGATGCGGCTCATCCGGTTGTCGTCAAAGCTGGGCTGCGGGCGCAATACCCCGGCGTGGTTGCCGGAAGCCCCCCGGCCTGGCCCGTTGGCGGAGTCGATGATGTCGACCTCCCAGCCCCGTGCGCACAAACGCTCGCAGACGGCCGTCCCTGCCGCACCCGCGCCGACGATGACCGCCTGGCGCAGGGCCGGGGGCGGTGACGGCGGTCGGGTGCGTACCTCTGGATGGATCGCGCCGCGCAGCATCTCCCGCTTGCCGCCGAAACCCGGCGCTTTTTCCACGGCGAACCGGGCGCGGCGCAAACCTTCGCGCACTTCCCTCGCAACGGACCATGTCGACAGGGTTGCCCCCGGGGCGGCAAGGCGCGAGAGCAGATGGAAGACCCGCGCCGACCACATGACCGGGTTCCTGGCAGGAGAAAAACCATCCAGAAAAAAAGCGTCGGCGGAAGCTTCGAGCTGTGCCAGCCCCTCACGAACATCACCGAAATACAGGGTCAGGAACACCCGTCCTCCGTCCAGATGCAGGCGGTGCATCCCGCTCGCGGGCACGGGCCACTGGGCGCGCAGTTGGGCGGCAAGCGGCGCAAGCTCCGGCCAGTTTGCGTGGAGCCGCGCCAGATCGTCGGCACGGAATGGGTGCAACTCGCAGGAAATGAAATGCAAGGCACGCGGACGGGCAGCATCCTCCCGCCAGGCAGCCCAGGTAGCCAGGAAATTCAACCCAAGGCCGAACCCCGTTTCCACGATGACGAAACGGTCACGCCCGCGCCAGCGTTCCGGCAGGCCGTTCCCGTTCAGGAAAACATGCTGCGCCTGCCCAAGCCCTCCGTCGGCGGAGTGATAGACATCGTCAAATAAGCTGGAGGTGGGCGTTCCGTCCGGGGCGAACTGGGGCGTGGCGGGTT
This sequence comes from Betaproteobacteria bacterium, assembly GCA_009779355.1. Lineage (GTDB taxonomy): Bacteria > Pseudomonadota > Gammaproteobacteria > Burkholderiales > Rhodocyclaceae > WRNU01. The sequence continues at coordinate 3,265 of WREK01000054.1, forward strand.
GGATCGGCATGGGGATGTAACAACTATTCAGAACCGGCTTTCAGGCCGGGGTTCGTCTTTCCGCCCTGAAGGGCGGGGTTTCAAACCGAAATCAGTTTTACGATGAAATTTTTAAACATTAATTTTATGCCGAACTTGGCTTGGAACGGGCGTAGCGTGCAGGAAGTGAGATGCGGTACATACAAAAAAAGTGTTGCTTCTTTACATGTACAGGAATAATCCGTACATTAACAGGTTGGAGGACACTATGGCTCAGCACGCTGTACAACCATCGCGCATGGATCTACGCATTCCGCAGGAAGTGAGGGACATCATCGACCGTGCCGCTTCTATGGAGGGGCGGACACGCACGGATTTTGTCATTGCGGCTGCCCTGGAAAGGGCAGAGCAAGTCATTGAACGGCGAAAGGTAATCCGTCTGGCCATGCAGGATCAGGACTTGCTCGTCAGATCGCTTCTGGAAGATCGGGTGGAAGAGACGCCGCAGTATGTTGAAGACATTGCACGGGAGTACGCTGACAGGGTCGTCAGCGAATGAATCTGCATTTTTCGCTCCTGTCTGAGAAAACCGGGAAATCTGACAGGCAGGGCTTCTCCTGCGGTACGCCTGAACTGGATCACTATCTGCATCGGCAGGCTGGGCAGGATGTCGCGCGTGGTTTTGCTACCGTCGTTCTTGCCTGTGCTGTGGATGACCCTGCCGCAATCCTTGGTTACTACGCCTTTTCAGCGGCTTCCATCCCTATTGTTTCTTTACCGGTGGAAATTGCCGGAAAAATGCCCCGCTACCAGAATGTCCCGTCCATACTGTTGGGCAGACTGGCTGTGGCACTGTCCATGCAGAACCGCCGCATTGGCTCTCTTTTGCTCTTTGACGCACTCAAGCGCGCTTGTGCCAGTAAGATCGCCTGGGCTGTTTTTCTGGTGGAAGCGAAAAATGAACGTGCGGTCGCTTTCTACGAAAAGTTCCGCTTTCTGCGCTTTCATCACGCCCGGCATTCGTTATGGATCACCCGCAAGCAAGCCGAAAACCTTATCCGTGCTTGAAATTGCCACCCATTACCCCCACATACCCGCGCACATGAACCCTCGCAACTTTACGGAGCAATCCCATGACACAGAGCGCAGAAACCCTCAACTTCCAGGCCGAGGTGAAGCAACTGCTCCACCTGATGATCCATTCGCTGTACTCCAACCGCGAGATTTTCCTGCGCGAGCTTATCTCGAATGCGTCGGACGCCTGCGACAAACTGCGCTTTGAAGCCATTGACCAGCCAGAACTGTTGGAAGGCGACGGCGAACTGAAAATCCGTGCGGCTTTCGATGCCGAAGCCAGAACCATCACCATTACCGACAACGGCATCGGTATGAGCCGCGAAGAAGCCGTCATCAACCTGGGAACCATCGCCAAGTCCGGCACGCGCGAATTTTTCGGCAGCCTCACCGGCGACAAGCAGAAAGATGCGCACATGATTGGGCAATTTGGCGTCGGCTTCTACTCCTCTTTCATCGTTGCCGACAAAGTGACCGTTATTTCCCGCCGCGCCGGGCTGCCCGCTACAGAGGCAGTGCGCTGGGAATGCGCGATGAGCGGTGACACCGCAGGCGCGTACACAGTAGAGAATACCGAGCGCGACGCGCGTGGGACCGAGATTACTCTTCACCTGCGCGAAGGCCAGGAGGATCTGCTCTCCGGTTGGCAGTTGAAAAGCCTCATCCGTAAGTATTCCGACCACATCGTCCAGCCCATCCTGATGAAGAAGGAAAAATGGGACGAAGAGAAAAAGGCGCAAATCCAGACCGACGAAGAGGAAACCGTCAATCAGGCCAACGCCCTCTGGGCGCGACCTCGCAATGAAATCAGCGATGACGAGTACAAAGCGTTCTACAGTCATATCGGGCACGACTACGATGAACCGCTCGCCTGGGCACACGCGAAAGTCGAAGGCCGGCAGGAATACACGCAACTGCTTTACATTCCCTCGCATGCCCCATTCGATCTCTGGGATCGCCACGTCCGCCACGGCATCAGGCTTTATGTGCGACGAGTTTTCATCATGGATGACGCTGAGAAGCTCATGCCGCTCTACCTGCGCTTCGTGCGTGGGGTGGTCGACTCCGCTGACCTCCCCTTGAACATCTCGCGCGAAATCCTCCAGGAGTCGAAAGACATCGACGCCATCCGCCAGGGCTGCACCAAAAAAGTCCTCGGCCTGCTGGAGAGCCTCGCTGACAGCGAGGAGGAGGCGGACAGGGAAAAATACGCTACTTTCTGGAAGGAATTCGGGCGTGCCCTCAAGGAAGGTGTGGGCGAGGACTTCGTCAATAAAGAAAGAATCGCCTCCCTGCTACGGTTTGCATCCACCCGCGCCGATACGGCGGATGAAACCGTTTCGCTCAAGGATTACATTGCGCGGATGAAGGAAGGGCAGGAGAAGATTTACTACGTCACCGCCGAGAGCTTCAATGCCGCCCGCAACAGCCCGCACCTCGAAATTTTCCGTAAAAAAGACATTGAAGTCCTGTTGCTCTCAGACCATGTCGATGAATGGGTAACGGGCAACCTCACCGAGTTCGACGGCAAGCCGCTCGTTTCGGTCGCACGTGGCGGACTCGACCTTGGCAAACTCGAAGACGAGGCCGAGAAGAAGGAAGCCGAGCAGGCAGCCGATGAATACAAACCGCTGCTTGAAAAGATAAAGGCCAGCCTCGGCGAGCGGGTAAAGGATGTGCGCGTGACGCTTCGTCTCACCGACTCCCCGGCCTGCCTCGTGGCCGACGAGCACGATCTCGGCATGAACCTGGGGCGCATCCTCAAGGCCGCCGGACAGAACGCCCCGGACTCCAAACCCATCCTCGAAATCAACCCGTACCATCCGGCAGTGGAGCGGCTCAAGTCCGAAGAGAAACAATTCGACGACTGGGCGGCGGTACTCTTCGATCAGGCCCTGCTTGCCGAAGGCGGCACGCTCGACGACCCGGCGAGCTTCGTGAAAAGGATCAACCAGTTAATGCTGGCGGTGAGCGCCGCGTGAGCGAGCTAAGCATGCCTTCTGTTTTACAATTTGCATAGATTGGGGTGACCCCAACGCAAAGAAGGAACAAGGATGCGCCGATAACGTTGGGGTTCATAAGAGCGGTCAGCGAAAATGCCAACCCTTGCGGGGGGAGGCGTTCATTTCATTCGCGAAGCTCACCCCAACCTATGCGGGCTAAAACACGCCCGTATGATCTAAGCGGCGGTGCCGGGAAAGCGTCGATGCTCATCCTTGGAGTCATGATGCACAAGGCAAACGCTATTGGCTGCGGTGCAGCAAACCAACAGCGTAGCTAGCACCTTACCTCTTACCCGCATTCCAGTTGGGGCCTGGTACTTATATAGACAGGTTCAAAGATATAAGGGCACCTCAAAAAACATCGGGTTTCGCTAAAAGAGCAAAAGTTTTTCCAATGAAATCAAAGGGAAATTTTTCTGGCCCTACGAAACAAGGGAGTTTTTCGAGGTGCCATGGGGGTATTTAAAATACGTGTTGACATATTTTTATTTAATTTTTAGAATTGAAGCGTTATGAGTAACTTAATTGGGTACTCATAAAGGTTGTCGTTCATATGAGTAACTCAATTGGGTACTCATAAAGGTTGTCTTCATATTCGTTTGACAGCCTTACTCGTCTATTCACGGAGGTTCATCATGGAAAAGAGACGCTTTTCGATCAAGAAGGTGATAGTGCTAGTTGCGATTTCGGCGTTTGGGGTTCATGCCTCGGCGGCAACTGGTTATCTGTGCGCCAAAATGTCTGGGGATGCTCAGAGAGCCGGGTCTGCTCAGGGTGTAATTTACAAGTCGTGGCCATTTACATATGTAGGCATACACGCAACCTCGATTCGTAGCAGGTGCGCCACAGGAAACCTCATATACACCAACTCACTTGGTAAACGGGTATCGGTACCTTTTAAATCATGCAACAAAGCCACTTATAGCAAGAAGTACCTCAGTGCACCCAACCCTAATGTGCAGGTTAATGGTTATTGCTACGCGATGACACTCTGCGCAATCTGCGGCGCCATACCGCCCTCGCCACCCAGCAAGTGACGCTTTTCAACGGCACTGTGGCTGAAAACATCGCCTATGGCGAACTCGTCTTAAAACTGATTTCGGTTTAAAACCCCGCCCTTCAGGGCGGAAAGACGAACCCCGGCCCGAAGGGACGGGGTTTCGGCGAGTCTTTGGAAGGGGTACAAACCCCTTCCAAAAGTTTGTTAAACCGGCCTGAAAGCCGGTTCTGAATAGTTGTTGTTTTAACCGACAGGATAGGTTGCAGCTCGCAAAGCTCACCCAAACCTAGATGGTATATGGCAAACAGGTGCAATCGCCCTGCCCGTGTATGGTTTGCTCCTGCTTGAACCAAAGCCGCCGTAGGACTGCGCCCGGTCATCCACCAAGTATCGCGTTTGCTATGGTGTCCTTGCCAATACGGGCTGCATCAAGCAAGGCGATGAACTGCTGTTGATCGAAATTGGCATAGCTGCCGTCTTTCGGTACGGGAGGCTTCTTGCGCTCGAACGGGTTAGGCACATCGGTGGCCAGGATAGCGATGCGCACAATGTCTTGTAGGGTTTTAGGCGGCCAGCCATTGTCGCTGAAAGTTTCGTCGTCGAGCGCATCGACGATATCGTCGGGCAATTCGAACACTTCAAGCACTGAACGGGAAATCGGGTTTTTCCACACGTCCATGAATTCAAAGAAGCGCTCAATGTTGCTTTCCAGGGCAGGATATTTTGGGATCCGTGCCAACAATAAGAATTGACCGATATCGACCATCATGCCGGTGAGCATGGCGGTATCAGGGTTGACCGTGCGCAAGTGGTGGGCAAAGGCATAGGCCCAGGATGCAGTGTCGACTGAGTGCCGCCAGAGATCGGTGGCAAGGTTGCGTAAAAGCGTCGAACGGTGATCCTGGATGAGTTGTTCGGCGGCTACTGCGAAGGTCAGGCATCGCAATGCCACTAGCCCGATGCGCTTGACTGCACTATTGACGTCGGTGATGTATGCGCCGTAGGGGTTGAGCAGTATTGAGTTGGCCATGCGGACAACCTTGGCGCTCAATACCGGTTCAGTGCGCACGATGGCGGTAATGTCATCGAGGGAGGAATTTGGGTCGTCGGCAAGCTGTTTGAGGCGCAACGAAATTTCCATCAGGACGGGAAAGTTCAGGTGCCCCTCTTCAAGTTCCAGTTCGATCTGGGCGGCCAAAGCCCGTATTTGCGCTTCGAAGTCCTGCATAGTCGGCTCTACTCTCCATATTACCCGGCGTTGCGGTTCGTCCAGGCAACCGTTCCGTCATACCTATGAAAACCTACTCATTTCTGAGCAAATCTGCTGCTGACTTCCTGCTTCGTCGAGGCCGGTTTCGTTCCGATCTTTCGACCGGAGCCAGAGCCTTCCTCTCCACAGGCTTCACATCCGGCGGAACTCGCCGTAGGCGCTGTCCATTCGGAACCGGATTTATACGCCTGTCGAGCAGGAGAAACCGTCAGCGTACGCCAATTGTACCAAAATGAAATGCGCCGCCCATACCTATAAATATATCTGTTTTGTATAGACTCACTTATATTTGCGTAAATTTCATGCGAACTGTTCAAACCCTTCCGGCTTGTTTGGTGCGACGGTTCCGTTACGTCTGTCCAACAGCGCGTGTTACCTTGCCAATCAACCCGCCGATTGTTTCCTGGATATCGGCAGGCAACAGCACTACCTTGGCATTTTCCGATGCCGCCAGTTTTTGGACTGAGGAAATGTACTTCTCTCCGAGCAAATAAAGCATGGGGGCTGTTTCTGAACCGAGGGATGCCGTGACACGCCGGATCGATTCGGCTGATGCCTCGGCCAATGTGACCTGCGCGTCGGCATCACGGCGCGCGGCTTCGAGCCTGGCCTCGGCTTCGAGAATAGCCGATTGTTTTTGTCCTTCCGCACGTGTGACCATCGCTTTACGCTCACGTTCGGCGGCAGCTTGCATTTCCATTGCCTTTTGCATTGAGGGCGAAGGTTTGATGTCCTGGATTTCCACCGATTTCACGGTCAGTCCCCAATCGATGGCTTCATCGGAAATGCTTTCGCGCAGGCGCGCCTTGATTTTGTCGCGCGAGGACAGCGCCTCGTCCAGTTCCATTTCGCCTGCGATGGAACGCAAAGTCGTCATAATGAGATTACGGATCGCTTCTGAAAAATCAGTAACACCGTAGACAGCCTTTACCGGATTGGTGATTTTGATGAAGGCAACGGCATTGATGAAGATAACCGCGTTATCGCGCGTAATGACTTCTTGTTGCTGCACGTCGAGGATGATGTCTTTGGTAACGAGCTTATAGGCGACGTTGTCCAGATAGGGAATCAGGAAATTGAGGCCGGGCAGCAGGGTGCTGTGATACTTGCCCAGGCGCTCGACGATCCATTCCGTACCTTGTGGCACAAGGCGTACTCCCTTGGCGATGGTAATAGCAACCAGAGCCAGGATAGCGATGGTGACGATAAAGCTTACTTCTAAGTCTGAATTCATGAGAAAGGCTCCGGGGGACGAAAAAAAACAGTGAAGTGGAAACAATATTCCAGATTTGGTGCGTGTTCAGGCTCGCGTGACCTTGAGGAAACTCCCATCGACGGAAACAAGCTTGACCCGCGTGCCGATAGCAATTTCGGCATCGGACGTGCAGGGCCATTCCTCTGCACCGAGAATTGGGCGTTGGAAGCGTACCTTGCCGCGTTTGAATGGGGCCGCATCGTCGACCAGCAGGCCGATTTCGCCGATAACGTCCCCTGAAGCGGTGCCGATCCGGGTTTTATTCCTGATTTGGCGGAAAACGCGGAACCATAACACAGTCATGGCCGCCGAAACGATGGCCCAGAGCAGTATTTGCCCGGCGAGCGGGAACCCCGGCGCGATGAGCAGCAACAGGCCGACGAAGAGCGCCCCCAGCCCGAACCAGAGCACGAAAAAAGACGGGATTACCAATTCCAGCAAGACCAGCACGATTCCAGCAACGATCCAGTGCCACCATTCCATCGCCATTATGTTTTCCTTGACTGAAAGACATGGGCCTGCGTTGGCCCGGAAAAATACATACGGATGCGAACTCCATAAATAACATACCATTGACACAGCGTCGTATGTGGGTTTTTCAAGGTTCGTGGGAAACAAAAAAAGCTGGGGATGCCAGCATTGTGCTGTTCAGTTACCATTGACAGGAATTTTGTCCTGTTTGGTCGTAAAACTGATTTCGGTTTGAAACCCCGCCCTTCAGGGCGGAAAGACGAACCCCGGCCCGAAGGGGCGGGGTTTCGGCGAGTCTTTGGAAGGGGTACAAACCTCTTCCAAAAGTTTGTTAAACCGGCCTGAAAGCCGGTTCTGAATAGTTGTTGAAGAGGCCGTGATGACGTTTTTCGGCAGACTGAAAAAGATGATAAACCCCTTTTCTTCGGCACGAACCGCCGAGGAAGAGGATACCGGTAAAATCGAGCCTGGTGAGAGGGTGCGTGGGCGCCCCAAAATTCATGTACTTGCCACCGGCGGGACGATCGCGGGGCGATTGGTGAGTACGGGGCCACGCTACCGGGCAGGGGTGCTTGGCTTCGAGGCGTTGTTGGATGCCGTGCCAGCCTTGCGCGGATTGGCCGATTACAGTGGCGAACAGGTGGCAAACATCGCTTCGCAGGACGTGGACGAGTCCCTCTGGCTCAAGCTCGCGCACCGGGTAAACGAATTGGTCGACAACCCGGATGTAGACGGGGTCGTCATCACTCACGGAACGGATACGCTGGAGGAAACCGCCTGTTTTCTCGACCTGACGGTTCGCAGCCCCAAACCCGTCGTCCTGGTGGGCGCGATACGGCCTGCGGGCGCACTTGGCGCGGATGGCCCGGCCAACCTGCTCGATGCCGTGAGCGTGGCGACCAGTTCCGATTCTGCCGGACGCGGGGTGTTGGTCGCGATGCACGGGAGCCTGTTTGAAGCGCGCGATGTCACCAAGGTCTCCTCCTCGGCCTTGCCGTCATTTACCGCGCCCAATTCCGGCCCATTGGGGCAGTTGATCGACGGGCGGATTTATTTCGGTCACCGTACCGGGCTTTCTCCGAAGCGGCCCGTCTTCGATGTGTCCCGTCTGGACAAGCTGCCTTTGGTCGGCATCATCTATGGGCATGCCGGTACTTCGGCCCCGCTGGTCAAGGCGTTGGTCGATGCGGGTTGCCGGGGCATTGTTTCTGCCGGCGTGGGCAGTGGCAACCTGCACCGCGATGTGCTGACTGCGTTGGCCGACGCTTCCGGCCGGGGTATTGCTGTGGTGCGTGCCTCCCGTGTCCCATTCGGGTTGACGCTGCGGAACGTGGAAGTGGATGACAACCGTTTCGGCTTTATTGCCGCCGGGTCGCTCAACCCACAAAAGGCAAGGGTACTCCTGCAACTGGTATTGACCAAAACGCAGAAGCCGGAAGAAATCCAGAAGGCGTTTGACGGCTATTGAGCCGTTTTGATTTGTACATTAGTTCCCCTCTTCCGCTTGCGGGAGAGGGGAACACGTTGGGGTGAGCTTTGTGATCCCTGATGTTGCTGTCATCCCCTTGCCCCTGCACGTTGGGGTTTGCTTCGCGCACCCCAACCTATAACTCCGCTTTCCCGGAAGTGGGCGAGGGGAGTATGTCCATCGCCCGAAATGGCCGATGGAAGCTTTGTATCAACTTGGGCCGAAACCGCCCTAAGACGGGGCGCACGCCTCGAAGCCAAGCCGGTGCAGGATTTCCAGGGTGAGCGAAGCCCGGTTCATGCTATAAAAATGCAGTCCCGGCGCGCCGCCCTGGAGGAGCCGTTCGCAAAGCCGGGTGACGGTTTCCAGCCCAAATGCGCGGATAGACTCCACATCATCGGCGTAGCTCTCGAATTGCCTGCGCATCCAGCGCGGAATGTCCGCGCCGCAGGCATCCGAAAAACGGGCAAGCTTGTAGAAACTTGCGATAGGCATGATGCCGGGGATGATGGGAATTTCTACCCCCGCATCACGGGCTTTGTCTACGAAATGAAAATAGGCGTCAGCGTTGTAGAAATACTGCGTGATCGCCGTGTTGGCCCCAGCTTTCGCCTTGCGGGAAAAGTTGCGCAAATCGGCTTCCGGGCTTTTCGCTTGCGGATGCCATTCCGGGTAAGCTGCGACGATGATCTGGAAGGTATCGCCCGTCTCCGCGCGGATGAATTCCACCAGTTCATTGGCGTAGCGCAACTCGCCCGCCTCGGCCATGCCGGAGGGCAGGTCGCCGCGTAGCGCCACGATGCGCCGGATGCCGGTTGCCTTGAATTCTCCGAGTATTTCCCGGATGCCCGCGCGGGTGGAGCCGACGCACGACAAATGCGGCACGGCATCGAACCCTTCTGCCGCAATCTCTTTCACGATGGCAAACGTGCGTTCGCGGGTGGAGCCTCCCGCACCGTAGGTGACGGAGAAAAAATCCGGTTTCAGGGCGGCGAGCCTGGCGCGTTCATTTTTCAGCCTGGCAAGGCCTTCCGTAGTCTGCGGGGGGAAGAATTCAATGGAAAGCTCGTTTTTCATCAAAAACAAACCACGGTTAGAAACCTCCCCCTTTAGGGGGATAATCTCGCTTGGGAGAGGCGTAACCTCTTTCAAGCGCTTTTGTCGCCCGGGCACGGGC
>WREK01000055.1 GCA_009779355.1 Betaproteobacteria bacterium
CTGGATTGCTTCGTCGCTTTGATCCTCGCAATGACTGAGCAGGAAGGTCAATAGATTCAACCAATACCGTCATTGCAAGCGAAGCGAAGCAATCCAGTGTTGGGGTTATGCAGGGGTTACTTATAGTGACCGAAGTGTCAAAATTTGTCACTTTACCCGTCATTTTGTCTAAGACATGCAAATGGTTATTTAAGTACATAATGTGACATATATTTCCCGATATAGCGAAACTGCCGTCAGGAAAAGTACTGCCCGGTGCGGCGGCTGCAAGCAAACATTTGCTTTTTCGTTGTTTTGACTTACAATGTAATTCAAAGAATAGCCGGAGAACACTATCATGACTGCCAGCCAGCTTGTCCAGGCGCGCATCGACAGCGCGATCAAGGAAGAAGCAGCATCCGTCTTGGCCGCAATGGGCCTTACCGTGTCCGACGCGGTAAGGTTGCTGCTCACGAAAGTGGCACAGGACAAGGAACTGCCCTTCGAGCCGCTGATTCCGAACGCGACAACGATTCAGGCGATGAGGGATGCCCGCGCCGGGCGCGTCACGAAGGCCGCGAACCTCGAAGGGCTGTTCCATGACCTGAATGCGGACACTTGACTACACCGGGCAGTTCACGCGCGACTACAAGCGTGAGAAGAAAGGCCAGCATCGCGCCACGCTTGATGCCGATCTTCATGCCGTCTTGTTTGCGCTGTTGGCCGACTATCCGCTGGAGCCGCGCCACCGCGACCACGCCCTGACGGGCAACTGGAAGGATCATCGGGACTGCCACGTCAAACCCGACCTGGTACTGATCTACCAGAAGCTCGACCCCGACACCTTACGTTTGGTACGCCTCGGTTCCCACTCCGAACTCAACCTGTGATCAGCGAGCAAAGAAAGGCTGAAATCGCGCTAAATGATTTTTTGTTTTTTTATTTAAATACAATAACTTACAAGTAAAATGGCACTTGGTGACGCGACTGCTTGTTCTACCCCTCTTTGATATTCCATCGCGCCTTGAAGGAATGTTTGAACAGAAAAACCACTTAAACCCGGAAACCGTCGATGTCGCCGCTGGAGTGATCATCCGTTTTGACGGCCGTTTTCTTCTTGGACGGCGCGCGCCGGGGAGTTTTTATCCAGGCTACTGGGAGTTCCCCGGCGGCAAGGTTGAACCGGGGGAGTCACCCGCCGGGGCGCTGTGCCGCGAACTCGACGAGGAATTGGGGCTACAGGCCGAGCGCCTTTATCCGTGGCTCGTGCGCACGCATGACTATGAGCACGCTCACGTCCGGTTACACTTTTTTGAAGTCGCTCAATGGCAAGGCAAGATCCGGGCCTGCATCCATGACGCACTGGCTTGGGCCTTGCCCGACGGGCTGGATGCACCAGCACCAATGTTGCCGGCCAACGGCCCCATTCTAAAGGCGCTTGCCTTGCCGCGCCGGATGGGGATCACCCATGCTGCTACGATCGGCGTCGAACCCCAACTCGTTGCCCTCGAACATGCCCTGCAAACGGGGCTGCGCCTCGTCCTGATCCGGGAAAGCGCTTTGCCTGTGCATAAGCGGCAGGCATTCACAAAAGAAGCCGTCCGTCGCGCGCACGCGGCAGGCGCACTCACTATCGTCAACGGCAAACCGGAACTGGCGCAAGAAGCCGGGGCCGACGGTCTGCACTTGACGTCAGCGCAGTTGATGGCGGCCAACTCGCGGCCGGATTTTACGTGGGTGGGGGCTTCCTGCCACATCCGCGCCGAACTCGAACACGCCGCCGCGATGGGACTCGACTACGCACTCCTTGGCGCAGTAAAGCGCACAGCAACTCATCCTGGCGGCGAAACTCTGGGATGGGAAGGTTTCGCGACGCTTGCCTCGGGGTTGCCACTGCCGGTGTTCGCACTGGGTGGGCTGAATGATGACGATATGGAAACCGCGCGCCTGTCCGGCGCGCACGGCATCGCGGCAATACGGAGCATTTGGAGCAGCGCGGAAAATTGAACTAACCGGAAATAAGGCCGCCCGACTCCCCGGATTCTGCATCCTGGTTTGACCCGGATATCCGGTATCCGTCAGATGCCCAAGCCCCAAGGTCGACCTGCTTGCAACGTGCTGAACAAAAAGGGCGATAGGGATTTGCTTCGCCCCATTCGGTTTCTTTGCCACACCGGGGGCAATGCACGAAGCGTTTTCCGGCCTCGGACGCACCGGACGCATTCGCAGACGATGTGTTCACAAGCCGCAGAAAATAAGTTCGAAAGGCAAGTCGCGTTCCAGCGGGCGGGGCCGAACCTGGGTTTCGGGCAGCATGAAACGAATATTGAGCGCGTACTTGTTTGCGCTGATTTCGGGCACGGCCGCTTCGGTACGGGCGATACTGATGCGGATCATCTGCGCGGTACTGCCGCCCATGGGCATCTGGAATGCCCCCCCGCGCGCAACCTGCGATTCCGCCCGCCCGCTCGAACGTAGCAGACGCAACACGATAGCCAGCGCCTCCTCGATGGGTTTCATCGGCTTGACCCAGGCATCAAGGTCACGGTGGCGGCTTTGGGCATCGCGGTTAAGCCAATAGTGATAAGAAGGCAGATCGAATTCGCACGCGCCGCCTGGAATGGAAGCACGGTTGCGGATGCTTGTCAGCCATTCGTTTTCGCGCATGTGCTGACCGAAGCGGCCCGTCATCGCCAGCAGGCTCGATGAAGTCTGCTCGATCTCCCTGAGGGCATCGCGGAGCGCCTCCTCGGAAATGTCCGGGTTGTCACGAAACGACAGTAATATCTGGCGTTGCCGTTCAAGCTCCTGAACGAGGTCAATCTTGAGGTCGGCACGTCCGGCAACCTCAATCGTTTCAAACAGAGCGAGAATGGCGATGTGGTGATGCATCGGATCGTCGCTACTGCGAAAATGGACGCTTCTTTGGAGCAAATCTTCCAAGCGCAACAAAGTGCGAATGCGCTCGCTAAAAGGATATTCGTAGGTAATCACGCGCGTTCCGGAGAGAAAGTCGGATATTACAAGCTGAGCCAAAAATAGACAGTTTTGCGGGCGGATGATAACACGCTATGCACAGTCACGCGGCAGCAAGAGCAAGGTAACGTATATGCAGGGCATCGACCTGTGCCTGGAGCGCGTCCAGGGTATCGCTGTTGTCGATCACATCGTCGGCAATGGCAAGCCTTGCCTCGCGACTGGCCTGAACGGCAAGAATGGCTTCGATCCCGTTGCGCGAATGCCCGTCACGCGCAGCGGCCCTGACAATTTGCAACGCACGCGAACAATCAACCACGCAAACACGGTCACAACGTTCGCGCCAGCGGCCCGTCTCAACCAGCAAGGGAATATCAAGGACGACGTAAGGGCTGCGGGCCGCAGCAGAGCGGCGCAGGCTCTCCGCCCCGATCAGCGGATGCAGGATACCTTCGAGGCGCGCACGCGCCGCCGGGTCGGCAAAAACCAATTCACGCATCTGGGAGCGATTCAGCCCGCCGTCGGCGGCAATCACCGACTCGCCGAAAGCAGCACGCAAAGCAGAAATCGCTATGCCACCCGGAGCGGCCAACTCGCGAGCGATAGCATCAGTATCGACGATTTCGATGCCATGGCGGGCAAAACGCGCCGCCACCGTACTCTTACCGCTACCAAGACCGCCAGTCAGGCCTATTTTCAGGGCAAAGCCGCTCATGACGAGCACGGCTTGTAGCGTTTAGCAAAAGACTGCCCGTCCAACAAGGCTTCCGCCTTCTTCACGCTGACGGTAACCTCTACCCGGCGCTCCGTGGTATTACGAGGTTCGATGCTGGCATTAACACCCTTGCTTTTCATTGCTTCGAGATGACGCTCGGCGTTCTTTCGGAACTTGAATGTATCCCCTAGTACGATCAAGAATTTTTTATCTCCCGTTTCTTCGATCTGGATACTGCCTTTTTCCACACCCAACTCAACCATGTTATCGGCCAGGATTTCAGCGGCTTCCTGGGTAACCATGGGCGGGACGCGCACCACTCTCCATGCTGTCGCGACCTGGACATCCTGCGGAACGGCCTGGATATTAGCAGCGGAAAAGAGCGATATGAGCTTATTGTTCTGGGCAGGGTTCAAGCCGCTCCATGCCAGGCAGACAGGCTGTTCCGATGGATCCGGAGGAGTGGCATCTTCGACCTGTTCGGCTTCCGGCGGGGGCGTGCGGCCTAGAATTTTAATGCGTTCCGGGTACATTTCGACGGAAATCCTACTCATATCTCTCGACGAACCGAAACCAAACCAGTTGTGCGAGGCGGCAAAGAACAGGATATTGAGCAGTAAAAAAAGAATGAACAAAAAACGTATCGTAGTCATGGTATATCAGGCAGCATGCGCAATTCGGTGCAGACCGTCAAGAACGAGGTTGTCTATCCTATGGAAAGGAATATCGAGTAAAGGTTCAATTTCATCCGCCGCGCCGCCGCTCAATAAACAAACGGAACCGGCGGCATTCATGTAGTGGAAAATACGCTCAATCGCGCCCGCCTGCGCGTGGAGGCAACCCGAAACGATGGCGTCGGCGGTATCGCGCGGGTGGTTGCGGTAACGTCCCCCCGTCGTGGGCAGTTGTGCCGTGCCGTGACTAAGCGCTTGCCGCATCAATTCCACCCCTGGCAGGATATGCCCCCCCGTGAAGCGGCCATCTGCGCTCAGAATGTCCAGCGTGGTCGCGGTTCCGGCCATGACAACCAGAATATCCCGGGAACAGTAATGGCCGCGCGCGCCAATCAGTGCCGCCCAACGATCCGCACCGAGCCGTGCGGGATGCGCGTACATGTTGTGAACGCCGCAACGTTGCACGCCGGAACTGATCCACTCCAGGGCAAGACCCCGTCGGGCGACAATTGCCGCCAATGCTTCGCCCTTGGCAGAACCTGCCACGTTGCAGCCCAATACCCGCGTAATACCCGGCGTTTCGATGCAAACTGCCAGATCATCGGGTGCGTCGTGCGTGCATGTACCCGAAGCGTGGACGTTCTCGCCTACCAGACGCCATTTGATCCGGCTGTTGCCAGCATCGATGAGTAGCATCATGGCGCGAGCCGCAAGGAAACGTCACCCGCGTACACACGGTGCGTATTATCACCGGTACGCACTAGCAGCGCCCCCTCTTCGCCCACACCCAGGCAAACCCCGGTCACGTCCAGCCCGTCGCCGCTGACCTGTACCGGCAAGTCGACAAAGGCATTGCGTTGCTGCCAGGCTTCCCGCATCAGGCCAAAGCCCGAACTGGCGTAGGCCGTGAGCATCGGGTGAAGTTCGGACAAAATGGCGGCAAGCAATGTCTCGCGTGCGGGCGCCTCGGCCAGTTCACGGGCCAGATCGGTCACGCCGACCATCTGGGCGGGAATTGCAGCATCTGCGGGTAAGCGCAGGTTCAGGCCGATACCGATGACCGCCGCAAGCGCGCCTCCATGCTCCGGTGACACTTCCACCAGTATCCCTGCGATTTTCGCACCACGTACAAGTACGTCGTTGGGCCATTTAAGCGTAACAAAGGGAAGTCCGATTTTTTCGAGCGCGCACGCCAAGGCCAACCCTACCGCCAGAGATAATCCAGCGGGCGCGTGTGCACCCGGGGCAAAACGCCACAGTACCGAAAACGTCAGGCTCGCCCCCGGCCAGGCCATCCATTGCCGCCCACGTCGCCCACGTCCGGCGCGTTGCCACGTAGCAACCAGCACATGTGCCCGCCCGTCGTTTCCGGGCAGCGCATTGAGCAGGGCGGAATTGGTCGATGCGCATTCCTCCACCCAACGAATATCAAAAGCCGCCGCGAGCGAACCCAGCCCCGCAGTAAGCGCGGCGAAATCGGGAGCGAAAACAGAGGACGGGGAAGAGTTCATGACACGGGCCGGAAGCGCTCGACCACATAGTTGCTCATGTTTTTGGCAAGTTCTTCTTCGTTATTGAAGATGACGCCGATACCCTCCCCGCGCAGCAGACGGGATTCCTCGTCGTTGTGGGAACGCACCACGATTTCAATGCCGGGGTTCAGCGTTCGCGCGGCTTCGCCCATCTGGCGCACATCCACCGGAGAAGATGTAGCCACCACCAATATGGCGGCATTGACAATGTGGGCCTGGATCAGCACCGCAGGGTCGGTCGCATCGCCATACACAGCGGCTTTCCCCTGCTTGCGCAGGTCTTCCACGCTTTCGCGGTTCTGCTCCGCCACCACGTAGGGGACATTGCGCTCTTCCAGCGCCTTGGCAATGCGCTGCCCTACCCGGCCATAGCCCACCAGCACCACCTGACCTTCCAGATATTTGCGGTCGGTGCTCATCGGCAACTGGGCGCAGGGTTCCTCACGCCGTTCGAGTTTGCGCGCGAATTCAAACTTTTTCAGCAGCCACTCTTTCACCGGGTTGACCGTCATGAACACCAACGGGTTGAGGGCAATGGAAATCAGCGCCCCGGCCAATATGAGACTTCGGCTTTCCTCAGTCATCAGTCCCACACTGACACTCATCGCAGCAAGAATGAAAGAGAATTCACCGATCTGCGCCAGGCTGGCGGAAACCGTCAGGGCCGTATTCATCGGATAGCGGAACACCAGCACCAACACGGTGGCTATCAGCGATTTACCCAAAACAATAATCCCGACCACTACGAGCGTCTTGATGGGTGCATTCACCAGGATCATGGGTTCAAACAACATCCCGACCGAAACGAAAAACAGCACGGAAAATGCGTCCCGGAAAGGCAGGGACTCATCGGCCGCGCGGTGGCTGAGTTTCGATTCCCGCATCACCATGCCTGCAAAGAACGCGCCAAGGGCGAAAGACACGTTGAACAGCATCTGCGCAGCGTAGGCAATGCCAATAGCAACGGCGATGACCGCCAGGGTGAAGAGCTCGCGCGAGCCGGTGCGCGCCACCTGCCACAGCAACCATGGAATGACACGCCGGCCCACTACCAGCATCAGGGCAATGAAGGCCGCCACGTACAGCAGGGTTTCGCCAAGTTTCATCAGGAGCGAGGCGGCATGGGCATCCCCGGCTCCATCGCCGATATACAGTTTTGCAAGGGGCGGCATCAACACCAACGCCAGAACCGTGGCCAGATCCTCCACCACCAGCCAGCCCACCGCAATGCGCCCGTTCATGGTATCCAGTATGCCCCGCGTCTCCAGCGCCTTGATCAGCACTACCGTGCTGGCGCAGGACAGGGACAGCCCGAACACGAAGGCTTCGCCATCACTCCATCCCCATAATTCCCCGAACAACATACCCAGGATGGTTGCAAACCCCATCTGAGCCACCGCGCCCGGAATGGCGATGCGCTTGACCGCCAGCAAATCACCGAGCGATAAATGCAGCCCTACTCCGAACATCAGCAGCATTACGCCAAGTTCCGAGAGTTGCTCGGCAATGACTTTGTCCCCCACGAAACCCGGGGTCGATGGCCCAATGATGATACCTGCGAGCAGGTAACCTACCAGCGCAGGTATGCGTAAGCGCTCAGCAATAAACCCCAATACAAGGGCGATGCCAAAACCGAAAGCGATCGTTGAGATCAAAGTGAAATTATGTTCCATGCGCTGAATTCTCACATGTTTAGCGCTAAACTTCGAGCTTTTGTTCCTGAAAACCGCATCGGGTATTGGAACCTTCCTTTTGAGGAAAGGTAATACCCTATTTGTACCATATTTGTCCGGCTATACTGGGCGCAAAACGTGAAACCTATGACACCACAACGCATACTCACCGGCATTACCCCATCAGGGACACCCCACCTTGGTAACTACGCGGGCGCAATTCGCCCAGCGGTAGAAGCCAGCCAACGTCCAGGAGTCGAAAGCTTTTATTTCCTTTCCGACTACCACGCGTTAGTCAAGACCGACAATCCGGAACGGGTTCAGCGCTCCACATTGGAAATCGCCGCCACCTGGCTGGCCGCTGGGCTGCGCCCCGAGCGCGTATGGTTCTACCGCCAGTCCGACATCCCAGAGATTACCGAACTCGCCTGGTTGCTCACCTGCGTAACCGGCAAGGGCCTGCTCAACCGCGCGCACGCATACAAGGCAGCCGTCGACAAGAACATCGCCGAATCGGAAGAGCCGGACGCCGGAGTGACGATGGGGCTGTTCATGTATCCTGTGCTGATGGCCGCCGACATCCTCATGTTCAACGCGCATAAGGTTCCCGTGGGGCGCGACCAGGTTCAACACCTGGAAATGGCCCGCGACATCGCCACAAGCTTCAACCATCGCTACGGTGAACATTTCGTGCTGCCCGAAGCGGCAGTCGACGAATCCGTCGCTACCCTGCCGGGGCTGGACGGTCGGAAAATGAGCAAAAGTTATGACAATATCATTCCACTCTTCGCCTCCCCAAGCTTGTTAAAAAAACTGGTGCTCAACATCGTCACCGACTCGAAAGCGCCCGGCGAGCCGAAAGAGACCGAAGGCTCCGCGCTGTTCCAACTCTTCCAGGCATTTGCCACGCCCGCTGAGACCGAAACGATGCGCGCCCGCTTTGCCGAGGGCATCGCCTGGGGAGAAGCCAAAGAAACCCTCTTCAACAAATTGGAAGAAACCATCGCGCCGATGCGCGTGCGCTACGAGGAATTGATCGCCGGGCCTGCGCGCATCGAACAGGTTCTGAAGAGCGGCGCTGCGGCGCTGCGTGCCAAATACGCAACCCCTTTCATCGCCCGCCTGCGCGAAGCTGCCGGGTTGCGCCCGCTCGACCGTATCCCCGAACCCCCCACGGATTCACAGGCAAAGGCCAAGGCACAAAAACCTCAGTTCAAGCAATACCGCGAAAAGGACGGACTCTTTTACTTCAAACTCGTTGGCGATGATGGCAATCTGCTCCTGCAAAGCCGGGGCTTTGTTTCCGCCCGTGAAGCCGGGCAGGCCGTAACTGGCATCAAAAACGGCGAAAACCACGAACAATGGGCCGAACCTGCACCCGACGCGGACGACACCAGCATCCGGCAAGCCATCGATGCTTTGTGTGCAGACTGACGCCGACCTGGCTGCGCTGAACACCTTCGCCCTCCCCGCAAGGGCGAGGCGTCTGCTGCGCGTGCGTTCGCTGGAAGAAGCGCGGCAGGCACAGGCTTTCCTCGCCAACCATCCGAAAGGGTTTTCCGGTTTAAGCCTGATCCTGGGAGGCGGCAGCAATCTCGTCCTGCGCGGCAAACCGCTCGATACCGTCCTCAAGGCCGAAATTCCCGGACGGCGCAGGCTCGACGAAACTGAAGACAAAGCATCTCTCCTCATCGAAGCGGGTGCAGGCGAAAACTGGCACGGTTTCGTCCGCTGGACACTCGGCCAGGGCTGGCCGGGACTCGAAAACCTTTCCCTCATCCCCGGAACCGTAGGCGCAGCCCCCGTCCAGAACATCGGCGCTTACGGCCTGGAAGTGGCCGAGCGCATTGAATCGCTCGATGCGCTCGACCTTATCAACGGCGAACTTGAACAGTTCGACGTTAGCGCCTGCCAGTTCGGTTACCGTGACAGCATTTTCAAACATCAACCAGGCCGCTGGCTCATCACGGCAGTGCGCTTCCGCCTACCGCGCCGCTGGCAACCCATCACCCACTACGGCGAGCTTACGCACGAACTTGCCGGGCGCGGTTTCAGCGATTCCGCCCCCCCCTCCCCCCTCCAGATCTCGGACGCCGTCATCGCGCTGCGGCAGCGCAAACTGCCCGACCCTGCCGAACTCAGCAATGCGGGCAGCTTCTTCAAGAATCCCGTCATCGAAGCCGGACAATGCGCGGCCTTGCTTGCCGCCCATCCCGATCTGCCTCACCACCCGCAACCCGATGGCCGGGAGAAACTCTCCGCTGGATGGCTGATCGAACAATGCGGCTGGAAAGGCCGCCGCTTTGGCCCCGTGGGCTGCCATGCCCAACACGCGCTCATCCTGGTCAACCACGGTGGCGCAATTGGCGCGGACGTATTGCGGCTGGCCAAAAGCATCCAGGACGACGTATTCAGACGTTTCGGCGTAGAGCTGGAACCGGAACCCGTATTCATATAAAAATCATGGCAACATACGCAATAGGCGACATCCAGGGCTGTTACAGCGCACTACGGCGCCTGCTCGACCTGTGCGCGTTCAACCCTGCCAACGACCGCCTCTGGTTTGTCGGCGACCTTGTCAACCGCGGCCCGGAGTCACTTCAGACCCTGCGCTTCGTCGCTGGCCTCGGAGATGCCGCCACCGTCGTGCTCGGCAATCACGACCTCTACCTGTTGATGCTTCACGCCGGCCTCGAACCCCGAAGCGGCGGTGACAACCTGGACGACATCCTGAGTGCGCCGGACTGCGACGAACTGCTACATTGGCTTGCCCATCGCCCCCTGCTGCATGTCGAAGACCAATACGTGCTCGTGCATGCGGGCCTGTTGCCCCAATGGACAGTCCCCAAAGCCCAGGCACTGGCTGAAGAAGTCCAGGCCGCGCTCACAGGCAAGGACTCAAAAAAATTTCTCCTCCGCCTCATGGGCAGCCGCCCGGACTCCTGGAAAAACAGCCTCAAAAAATGGGATCGCTTGCGGGTCATCGTTAATGCCTTCACACGCTTGCGCTTCTGCACGCCTGATGGCCGCATGGTGATGCGCGCCAAAGGCCCGCCGGACACCGCCCCGATAGGCACCCTGCCATGGTTCGCGCTCCCGAACCGTGCCAGCCGCACCCACACCATCATTTGCGGGCACTGGTCGGCTCTCGGTTTCTACCGCGAAGAAGGTTTAATCGCCCTCGATTCCGGCTACGTCTGGGGCGGCGCGCTCACCGCACTACGAATCGAAGATGGCGAAGCCTTTGAAGTCACCCCAGCCTGAAAGCCGCAAAAAAACATGATTGCCAATTTCCGGCAATATCCTTACCTTGCAAAAGCAATGTTTTTCCCTCATCATTTGCCCGTTTTATTTTTCACGCTGTTTTTTTTGAAAGGAAAACCCATGCGCGCAAAACTTCGTCTCCTGACAATATTGAGCTTTGCCGTATTGGCAAGTGCCTGCGGCAAGGACGATAGCAAAAAAACGGACACGGCTACCGAGCCTGCCCCTACTCCTGCTTCCGTGCCTGCAACGCAGGCGGCCTCAGAATCAACGCCCGCGCTCCAAGAAGCCGCGCCAGAACCTGCCGCCAAACCAGCGCCCGCAACCGCTGACTTTGATGTCAATGCCATTCCTATTTCGAATAAGGATATCGGCGAATTCCCGTTTTTTACGCCGCCAGAGGGATATAAATACAATAGCTCAGACAGCAAGTTCACTCGCTATTACTATCCCATAAGCGAGGAAAGCATTCATCCGGTAGAAGGTAAAGGATTGGGAACTCGTATACTTGGCCCCGATGAAGTCCTCCTCATTCAACGTAATTACGAAAATGCCATTACCGCAGCAGGTGGCATTAAAGTTTTTGAAGGACAGGTGGATTACGAAAAGACTTATGGTACGTTAAGTAACCAAGATCGACGTCTTTATGGTTCTACAGGCTCTAGTGGTGATGTGCAGCAGGTTTATCTCATTCGCAAACAGGATATGGAAGTATGGTTTGAGGTAGCCTGTTCCTCCATATGCTACTTCACCGTCACCCAAAAAGAAGAAATGAAACAATCGGTCAACAGAATCCCGCTCAGCCAAATGAAGCAGGAGTAGTCGAAACCTATCCCGACCTGAAAATCCGCATCGAAGGACACACCGACGACACGGGCGGGATCGAGCACAACGCAACGCTCTCTGAAAACCGGGCCTCCTCGGTCTTTGGCGCGCCGCTGGCACCATCCCAGAGAGCCGCCTGGAAGCGAAAGGCTTTGGCATGACGCGCCCCATCGCCGATAACGGCACGGAAGAAGGTCGCGCAAAGAACCGTCGCGTGGAACTTGTCAAGATTTCCGCCTGAACCGCCCTGCCATCCCTCTCCCACTTATGGGAGAGGGATGGCACTCAAGTCCGGGAGAGGAAGAGCCTCTTTTGTAAAAGGAGGCTTGAGAGGAAGGAAGAAACCCATGAACGCCAAACTTCGTTTCCTGACAATACTGAGCTTGGTTATGCTGGCAAGCGCCTGCGGCAAGGACGACAATGAAAAATCATCCCCGCCTGCGGCTCCCGAGGCCAACCTGTCGCCGCAGACAGTTCATGAATCTAACCCCGCCCCTGACCCCGAGATCAAGCCCGACTCCAGGACAGTACCCCCCATCATCCCGTTCAGCACCAGCGCCATTCCCGTAACGGACAAGGACATCGGTGAATTTCCGTTTATTTTGCCTCCCAAGGGCTATCGATACGTAACGGACACATTGACCACGATTGATGAAAACATCAGCCTCCGTGACATCTCCCTTCACCACTATCCGGTAGGCAGCGACCGCCTTTACACAGTGAAAGGCAAGATTTTGAAAGTCAGGATATATAACGAAAAACTGAAAAGCACCAATGACCCTGATGTTTCCCTCATCCATCGCCATTACGAAAAAGCCGTTACCGCAGCGGGTGGCGTCAAGGTCTACGATGGGGAAGTAAAGCCCGATGGAATTTCCAAGGCTACATCCAAAAACAATTTGCAGCGAACCTATATCATCCGCAAAACGGATACGGAAGCATGGTTTGAAATAGACTGCTCCGTCAGCGGCTGTGCGCTGATCGTTACCCAAAAATGTAGAACTGACCAAGGTGCAGAGATCGACCGGCCCTGTTAGGACAACCGTTCCGTCAGACCTATACAAACCTGCTCATTTCTGAGCAAATCTGCTGCTGACTTCCTGCTTCGTCGAGGCCGGTTTCGTTCCGGTCTTTCGACCGGAGCCAGCGCCTTCCTCTCCACA
>WREK01000056.1 GCA_009779355.1 Betaproteobacteria bacterium
AAGACGGGGGGGTGGGTAAAGCGGGTACATGACCCCTGTAGTTCCTCTGGTACGGCCAACGAAAATGCCAACCCTTGCGGGGGGAGGCGTTCATTTCATTCGCAGGCTCACCCCAACCTATGCGGGCTACGATTTACCCTGGGGTACTTGGTGAGGGAGCGACCATAATGAGGCTAGGAAGAACAAGTTTCCTTGCGCTTGTGTTTCTAGTATTGCCAGCACTCGCTGGCTGTCGCGCAGACGTGCGCGAGAGGCTTGCAGTCGGGCTGGCCGAGGTGAACACCCGCTATGTCGAGTTGGTCAAGGCGCCAGAGACGACGCTGGTACCGGTCGAGGCGGCTTGGCTGCACGGGTGGCAGGTGCTCTTGGTTCAGACGTTCACGGTGCCCAACCCCCATTACTTCTACGCCGCGCTCAGCGACGGCGGCACAGTTCTCGTACTCTCTAACAGACCGGATTCCTTCGCCCAACTGACCCGTAGCGCTGGGGTCAGGGTCGACAACGCTTCGCTCGCGATCAAGGTCGCGGTGCTTTACCTTGACGTGACCCGCGCTTACCGGTCTCTCCCCTACCGCGTCGACGCGATAGCCGACGTCCAGTGGTTGCCCCATCCCGACGCTGCCGAGCAGCAGCAACGTGCGGATCTCGAGACGAAGTATGCCGACCTCGTCGGGCCGCCCACAGCCGAGCCGTCGGGCACGGGTTGGACGGTGACCGCATGGAGGGTTAACAACCGCACCCTGGTTCGTCACCGTTTGACTGTTGCCGCCAACGGTGCCGTCCATGACAGCCCAGAGGTGCTCGAGACCGAGATACCGGCGATCTGGATTTACTGATCACTGCTCAGCCGAGAAAGGCCGACGGCCCTTCACAACTTCAATTTGCCAGCCGGAATATTCACGGGGACTGATTTATCCTGGATTATAATTTGGGAGGAGGTTGGTACGTAAAGTGAACCGAGGAGACGATTATATGAAGCGAATAGCCCAGTATGCCGCTGTGATCGGTGCAGTTGTGGCTTTGTTGAGCGGATGTTCCGAAGGGGCAGATTCAGGCACCCCGCCACCGGCTGGCACGGGCACGCCACAGGTCAATAACGCTCCACAGGCCAATAACCCGCCGCAGGCCAAGGCCGTCACCGAACCTACCGTAGCCGATTCCAGAAAAGCCAGCGCCAACCTGCCGGAGGTCGGTCGGGTTACGACGGCTGTGTTGCATGAGTCTCCGGCGAGACATGCAGATAAAAGCGCCGGTACGCTCACCGCCATCATGCGCTCCGTCGAAGTGGATGGCCGGGCGATGACCGTCAGGTTCGCCGTCCAGTGGGACAACTCCGGTGCACCCGACTCCGTGAAACGCAGCATTTCCGACCTGGGCTGGAGTTCGACTGATCTGATGGTGATCGATACAGCGAACCTGGTTGGATACCGCCCCCTGTGTACCCACGGTGGGTATGGACATATATCAACCGTTTGCCATGTCACACAACTGAATTTCGGTAAAGAATCCAGGGGGGTGACCTACCTGCCGAACCACGGTCTCGTCGAAGGAGGTGCCGTATTGCCCGCCCCTCAAGGCAAGCCCGCCACCGTGACCGTCGCCCTCGGTGCGCCGATTCCCCCGTTCACAGCCGTGCCTGTTACGTACAGGTGAGCGAATGGCAAACCCCTTTCGCATAATTGCTACGCTCGTCCCGCTATTGCTGGCAGGGGCTGCTGCCCTGGCAACCCCGCCTGTCGAATCCGGGGCGGTTACCATCACCGACGCGATGATCCAGAACGCAACTTTCCCCTTCGACGCCAACGAGGCAACCTTCCCCTTCGATGCCAACAAAGCAACCTTCCCCCTCAACGGCGAAGACGCAACGATACCGCCGAGCACCACTGTTGTGAAAGGCAACACCAAGACGGTTCGGCTGGTCTCCGACATCTTTTTCGCCTTCGATTCAGCCGAACTCAACCCGGCGGCAATCGCCAAACTGCCCGGCATCATAGAGGCCATCCCCAAGGGCAAGAAGGTCGAGGTCAACGGCCACACCGACAGCATCGGATCGGATAGCTACAACCTGACCTTATCCCAGAACCGGAGCAAGGCCGTGGCTACCGTCCTGGCCGTTGCCCGTCCGGATCTGAAGATCACCACCCACGGATACGGCAAGGCGAACCCCGTCGCCCCAAACACCAACCGCGATGGCAGCGACAACCCGAGCGGACGGGCCCAGAACCGCCGGGTAGACATCGTTTACCAGTAGGGGACGATGGCAATCGTCCCGTTTAACCACGGCCGGACAGACCCAGAACCGCCGGGTCATCATCGTTTACCGGTAGGAAACGATGGCAATCGTCCCGTTTGATTGCGGGCGGATTGCCATCCGCCCACAACACGTTTGCGGCGCTCAGAGGCTGCCGTAGGAATGCAGCCCGGAAAGGAACAGGTTGACGCCAACGAAAGCGAAAGTGGTGACAAACAGGCCGACGACGGCCCACCAGGCCAGCATGTCGCCGCGCAGGTTGCGGGTCAGGCGCATGTGAAGCCATATTGCGTAGTTGACCCAGACGATCAGCGCCCAGGTTTCTTTCGGATCCCATGACCAGTAGCTGCCCCAGGCTTCTGCCGCCCAGAGCGCGCCGAGAATGGTGGCGATGGTGAAGAAGGCAAAGCCGATCGCGATAGCCCTGTACATGACGTCATCGAGCAAACGCGGTTCGGGGAGGCGGCTGGTGAGTATGCCCTTTGATACGAGCAGATAAGCGATGCCAACCATTGCGGCGATGACGAAACCGCCGTAGCCGATGAAGTTGGCGGGTACGTGAATCTTCATCCAGTAAGACTGGAGGGCTGGGACGAGAGGCTGTATCTGGTAAGCTTCACGCGAAAACGAGTACCAGAGCAGGAAGGCGACGGCGGCGGAGATGATGGGCAGCACAAAAACGCCGAGCTTGCGGGTGTTGTAGCGGCCTTCGTAGAAAAGATAGAGCAGGGCGGTGATCAGGCTGAAGAATACGAATACTTCGTACAGGTTGCTGATAGGAATGTGGCCGATGTCCGGGCCGATCAGATAGGACTCGTACCAGCGCACGCACAGCCCGGTGGCGCCCATGACAGCGGCGATCCAGGTCATGACGGTGCCGGTGCGTTCGGCGAAATCGAAACGCGACACGAGTCCGAGCAGGTACGCGCCAGTGGCGGTAAAGAAGAAAACACTCATCCAGGTAATCGCGGTCTGGCTCGAAATCAGGTATTTGAGAAAGAAAGTTTGTTCGGCGCGTGTGAGATCGCCCTGGTAGAGCCAGATGCTGGCCAGCGCCAGCACAGCCACAAAGGCCGCAAATGGGCGAAATGGCCGCCATGCCCAACCTAGCGCAATGAGAAGGGGGGCGTGGAGAAAGAGGATGGCGATTTCGTAGCCATCCATGAGTTTGCCGTAGAGCGAGTAAGCGATTCCTGTGCCGAAGGCAATGGCGATGGCAAAGAGCCAGTCGCCAGCGTTGCGCTGCGACAACCAGTTTGTACGGGCGGCTGGCGGTACGGGACGCGTGGCGGGTGAAGAAGAAGTCAGTTCCATGAAAAAGTCTCCGTCAGTCAGTCTCTTAGGGCAATGGCCCCGAGAATGGCAGCAAGGCTGTCACGGTGGCGGACGAAGGTTTCGTCCAGGTCGATGGTCTTGCGGTCGGACGACATCGCCACCAGTGCCTCGTCTTTTTTGAACAAAATAAATAGTCGGCGTTCCCTGATGTAAAGCATGGCAAATACACCGAGAACCAGCAGCAGCGAACCAATATAGACCAACGGTTTCCCTGGTGAGTGCGTAGCTTGCAGGACGGTAGCCTGACGCTGCTCGTAGCCGGTAAGCTGGAGGTAGAACGGCGCGCCATAATGCTTGCCGACGGTGAGCGCAAAGAAAGCATCGCGGACGAATGGGGCGTGGAATTCACTGAGTTCCAGCCTATCTTTCCCGGCGGCTTCGCGCGCTATCATCCAGGCTTCCCAGACGAGACCCTGGAGGATCTGGAGGAAAGTCATGTCCGCCTCATCGCGTTTATTTTCTGGGACTGTCGTTTCGGTAAATTTGGCGATGGCTTCCAACCCCCCTTGTGCGAAGAGGGTAAGGAGGTGCTCGGCGATGGTTTTCAGGTTCTTTTTGTTGTCCTTGTCGGAACCCTGCGAAGCGAAGCGTTCAATGAGTACTGCCTGGCGTGTGGGATCGAAGAAAGATTGGTGAATGGCAAACCACGTATTGACGTCGCCATCGTTATCGAGCGGGATGCGCAACCAGGTGACATCTTCCGTCCGGCTTGCACGCATGCCGCTGAGGAGATACCAGCGGCCATTGATCTGGACGGGCTGCATATAGTTGTTGAATTCGCGCGCCTGCCCGGCGGGGTCGCGCAGGATGTAGGTGTAGAGAGGCCCGAGATTGCGCAGATTTTCGCTCGATGCCGAGCGTGCGCCGCTACCGAGAAAGGTTGCACCCGGACGATTGGCATCAATGACGGGCGCGGTGACGTTCTCGACGTTGATGGGGCGAAAAGAGGTGATTTCGAGAGTATAGCCGCCGGTCGAGGCAAGCGGGATGTGTGCGCCGACCTCACTTTTGACCGGAAAGGGATCATGTGAGCGGGAAGTCATGCCGTGGACGGTGAACTCCAGCACTGAACCGCCATCATCGAAACTGGATTGATAAAGGGTGATGCCACGATGTTCAAACGGTTTGTTGACTTCGATAGTGCGCTCGAAAGTCTTTCCGCTGTTGTTGTCGGTGATGACGACATCGCTGGCGTAGCGTTTTGGCGCGCCGCTTTCGTAATGCTCGATTTGAAAGCGTTTGAGTTCGATCTTGAACGGCAACGGCTGGAGCAGGATGCCGTTATCGGCGTTGAGTACGGCGTAGCCGGCGGCGCCGCCTTCCGGGATGTAGATGCTGCCGCGAAAACTCAAACTGTTCGATCCGAGCCGGGCCGAGTGAGGAACATCGGCAATGGTTTTGCTACCGGACGCAGGGGCTTTGCCATAGAGGCGTATCTGCAAGGAAAGCGGCAAACTGCTGTCGAGCAGCCCGCCGAGGCAGATCAGGACAATGGCTCCGTGGGCGAGAAAGTAGCCGATGCGTCCGATGCTCCCCTTTTTGGCAGCAATGAGCGTGCTGTCCTCGCGCTCGTCGACGCGGAAACGGAAGCCCGCGCTGGTCAGATACGTGGTGACCGCGCTGCTTTGTCCTTCCGGTGGCAGGGTAGGTTCAAGGCTTGCACGGTGGGAAAAGTGCCGCAGCGAGGTTTCGCGCGCGTGCTCACGGAAACTGCGGATCTCGCGCAGCATCGGCGTGAACTGGCGAATGATGCAAAGCGTCGCCGATAAAACCAGAAAAGCGAGAATGGCGATAAACCAGCCGGAGTTATAGACCGCATACAACCCTAGCCAGGAAAAAACCGGATCCCAGAACTGTCCGAACTGGTTCAGATAAGCATTTGCCGGCAAGTCCTGTTGCACTACCGTACCGATAACGGAAGCGATTGCCAGTATGGTAAGCAGGCTGATGGCAAAACGCATCGAACTCAACAGTTCGACGAGATCGTCCAGGAAGGAAGCCCGCGGGGCGGAGTGCTGCATCGTGATTTAGCGAAGTAGCGGGACGGCATACAGGGGGATAGAGCGCGATATCCCTCTGTATGCGGAACGTCGAGCGGCTTAACGCAGTCCGGCCGCGTAGTCCGACACTGCCTGGATTTCCTTATCGGTCATTTTGAGCGCGATGTCGCGCATCATTTTTGACGGATCGTTGGTGCGCGTTTCATCGCGGAAAACCTTCAACTGTGCCTCGATATATTCGGGGAACTGTCCCGCCAGCGCCGGATACTGGGCTGGCATGCCCTTTCCTGCCGGGCCGTGGCAGGCGGCACAGGCGGGCAAGCCCTTGGAAGCGATGCCACCGCGCCAGAGTTTCTGGCCCAGCTTGAAAGCATCGCTTTGTTCGTCAGTATTTTTGGCAGCGGCCGGATACACTTTTTGCGTTGCGTAAAATTCGGCCACTTCTTTCATTGTGTCGTCGGGGAGCATGACGATCATGCCATTCATGACGGGATTTACACGTGCCCCACTCTTGAAGTCTTTGAACTGTTTGAGCAGGTATCCGCTGTTTTGCCCAGCCAGTTTGGCCGAGTCGGCCCCACCGTCCGTTTTGCCGAAAGTGCCGTCATCCTTTTGAACCCAATTATTGCCATCGGATCCGTGACAGGTCATACAAATCTCCGGTGCTACCTGCTGCACGATAGGCTGAACCTGGGCAGCCTGGTTCTGAGAAGCAGGTGGTTCCTCCTGAGGAACAGCCTGATCCTGAGCCTGAACAGCCTGATCCTGGGGAACAGCTTGATCCTGAGCAGCTTGATCCTGAGCCTGGGTGCCGCTGGCGGCCAGCAGCAATGATAGTAACAAGGTGCGCTTGAGCATGATGACCTCGTAAGCCGTGGAAGATGTCCAGATGTCCTCAAGGACGTTATTCTAATACACGAAACACCCTTTATACGATTTTGCGTGGTATATGCCGCGTTTGGTTTCACAAAACTTTATTTACTGCTTTTTGCCCATGCCAATCTTTCGCCACGCCCAGTTTGAAACATCCATCGCCAAGCCTGCTGCATTGCCGCCTGCCGATGGCCCGGAAATCGCCTTTGCCGGACGGTCAAACTCAGGAAAATCCAGCGCGATCAACACCTTGGCCGCTCACACGCGGCTGGCTTACGTCTCCAAGACACCGGGACGCACCCAACTGCTCAATTTTTTTCGCCTCCCATGCGGCGCGCGGCTCGTCGACCTGCCAGGCTACGGATACGCTGCCGTGCCGGAAAAAATCCGCCGCAAGTGGCAAGGGTTGATCGAGGACTACCTCAGAACGCGGGCCAATCTGGTGGGGCTCGTGCTGATGATGGACGCGCGCCGCCCATTGACCCCGCTCGACTGGCAAATGATCGGCTGGTTCGCGCCCTCTGGGCGGCCCATTCACATATTGCTCACCAAGAGCGACAAACTCTCGCGCGGCGCGGCGATGGCTGCGCTGAACCAGGTTCGGGCAGTGTTGGTGAAATACAACGATAGAGGGGGACGTTTCACCGTGCAGTTGTTCTCCAGCCTCACCAAAACGGGCATCGAAGAATGCGAGCAGGTAGTGGGGGAGTGGTTCGCGTCCAGTCCAAGCGCCGCCCAATAAGCGAAATATGCTGGATGTGGCTATTGAAGGCCGGGCGCCGCCTCCGCCTCCGCCGCAGCGGCTCACAGCAGCGAATACTTCTCCCGGCGGCCGTGAGACTTTTCCACGGGGTACTTTTGCGCGTTTTTGACGAGTTTGCGGTGTAGGGCTGCACCGAGGTCGATGTGGGCCTTGTCGGCGATCAGCAGCAGGTAGGCGAGCACGTCGGCGCATTCGTCGGAAAGCGCCTCCTGGCATTCGGGAGAAAGCGGCAGGGCGTCCACTTCGGCATCGCTCTTCCATTGGGCCAGTTCCAGTATTTCGCCCGCTTCCAGGCAGAGCGACACGATCAGGTGCTTGAGCCCGTGGAATTGGGCCCAGTTGCGCTCGTCACGAAAGGCCAATACCGCACGGCTCAAGTCTGAAAGCGTATCGGTCATCTTTGGGTGTCCTTGCCATGTTTTCCCGATGAGGAATCCGGAAATGATAGCCCGCAGCAAGGGCGGGAGGCCAACCGTTGCGGTTTCATGCTGTGCGCCGGATGAAATCGCCCGTTTCCTGGGCAGTCAGGTAGCCGTTCTTGATACGGTCGCTGACTGAAATGCCGCCGCGCCAGCTGGCGCAGAAGAAAAGCCCCGGCACATGTGCTTTGACAGCGTCGACGCGGCGCACAAGTTCGAGATGCCCGAGAGTGTATTGGGGGATGGCTTGGCGATGGCGGCTGATCCGCGTCCACAGCGGTTTCCCCTGCGCGCCGACCAATGAAGCAAGGCCGCTTTCTGTCATCGCCTGTAAAGAGCCGTCGTCACCTGCCATTAGTTCGGGCTGGCGCATGCCGCCGATGAACGTGGTCAGCACGGCATGCGCGCTGTCCGCGCGATGCTGGAACATGCTGCTCGAAAACAGCGTTCCCAGGATTTGCGCTTTTTCCTTGCGTGGCACGAGAACACCGAAACCGTCCAACGGATGCGCCACCGCGTCGCGCTTCCATCCACTGATGACGACCGACACCGGCGCATAGGGGATGCTGTGCAGCACCTGCACGGCATCAGCGACCCAAGGCGCTTTGAGTGATGCCAGCAGTTCCGCTGTGGCGTTGGTGGGGGTGGCGAGCACTACGCTCCGGGCGTGGTACTCCATTTCTTCGTTGCCACGGGCGGTCCGTACCGTCCAGCGGCCTTCCGAACCGCAGGCGATTGCCGTTACGCGGATGCCGGTTTCAACGACGCTATCTGCCGACGCGATGCCGCGGGTCAGTGCGTCGGTGAGCGTTTGCATGCCATCGTTGAAGGAAAAGCTTTTGGCGTTGTTTTTCGATTTTTCACGCTGCCGCTTGCGCTCGCGGGCACCGAAAATTAACCCCCGGATCAACCCGCCGTAGCGTTGTTCGAGTTCGAACAGTTTTGGGAATGCCGCTTGCACCGACAACTGATCAGGATTGCCCGCGAAGACGCCTGCGACGAACGGCTCAATGGCGTAGTCGAGAAATTCCTGCCCCATCCGCCGCCGCACGAACGCGGCAACGCTTTCTTCAGTTTCAGGCGATGAGCGTGCAATGAACGGTTCGCGAAACAATCCGAGTTTGGTTCCGGCTGAAAACAGCGGCGTTGAAAAAAAAGCCGGGGGCGACATCGGTAGCGGGATCAATTGTCCGTTGCGCATGATGAAGCGGCGGTCGGCGATTTTGAGCGCATCGGCGCGTTGCGCACGGATTCCGAGCGAGTCGAGCAGTTCGTTGATCAGTGGTGTTGTGTCCATTGCGCTGTTCGGCCCCGATTCCCACAGCATCCCGTCCTGACGTTCCGAGGCGATGACGCCGCCGGTGCGGGGCGCAGATTCCAGCACACGGACGCGATGTTTTTTCTGGGTCAGTTGGTATGCCGTCACCAGGCCGGAAACGCCCGAACCGACAACGATTACATCGTCGATGTTTGTTTCGCCCATCAGCGTTTTCCTTTGTATGCCAAAACACAAACCCTCTTTTAAGCCAGCAACTGGCACGGTGGCTACAATGCCATACTTCTGCCTTTACCGACACACCGGAATCATGCCCAAACTGCCCGCCCCTGATGCCGACGCGCTCGCGCAATCGTGCAAGCTCGTAAGTTTGATCAAACACGAAATTGCCGCTGCCGGAGGCTGGATCCCGTTTCGTCGTTATATGGAGTTGGCCCTATATGCGCCGGGCCTTGGCTATTACAGCGGCGGGGCGCAGAAATTCGGCAGGGGGGGGGATTTCATCACCGCGCCTGAGTTGACGCCGCTTTTCGGTCAGGCGCTGGCGGCTCAGGTGGCAGAGGTCATGCGCATGAGCCATCCCACTGTGATCGAAGCGGGCGCAGGCAGCGGCGTGCTGGCAGCCGACCTGCTGCGCGAACTCGACCGGCTGGATTGCCTGCCGGAGTCATACGGCATCCTCGAACTTTCAGCGCAGTCGCGTGTGCGCCAGCAGCAAACGCTTGCCGCGCTCGACCCGCGGCTGGCCTCGCGTGTAGTGTGGCTCGACGTGCCGCCGGAGACGTTTTCCGGCGTGCTCGTGGGGAACGAAGTGCTGGACGCCATCCCAATGCACGTCATTGCCGTGCGCGGGGGTGAGGTTTTCGAGAGGGGCGTGGCGTGTCCCGTGCCTGGGGCGTTTGCCTGGGAGGAACGCCCAGCACGGGGCCGGGTGCTGGAAGCCGCGCAGGAATTGCCGTTGCCGGTTGGGATTGCCGTGGAGGGTGGAATCGGGTTCGTTACCGAGGTCAATCTTGCCGCAGCGGCCTGGGTCGCGGACTGGGGTGCGCGCCTGCGGTGTGGGGCGCTGCTGCTGTTCGACTACGGCTATCCGTGTGGAGAATTCTATTTACCCATCCGCTCACGCGGTACGCTGATGTGCCATTACCGCCACCACGCGCATGAAGACCCTTTTCTGTGGCCGGGGTTGAACGACATTACCGGTTCCGTGGATTTCACTGCGATGGCCGAAGCGGGGTTCGATGCGGGGCTGGACGTGCTGGGTCATACAAACCAGGGGCAGTTCCTGCTCAACTGCGGTTTGCTCGAACGCCTTGCCGGGTGCGGGCCTTCGGATAGTGCTGCCTATACCCGCGCTTCGGTGGCGGCGCAAAAGCTGAC
The DNA here is from genome assembly GCA_009779355.1 of Betaproteobacteria bacterium. Taxonomy (GTDB): domain Bacteria; phylum Pseudomonadota; class Gammaproteobacteria; order Burkholderiales; family Rhodocyclaceae; genus WRNU01. Next base: position 10,298 of record WREK01000056.1, read on the forward strand.
TTTGCCTCATGAAATGGGCGAACTTTTCAAGGTACTGGCGCTGGGGCGGGGTGTGGCGACCGACGTGCCACTCATGGGTTTCGTGCGTGGAGACCGTACGCACATGCTATAAAAAAAAGCCGGCCAGGAGTAACCCTGACCGACCAAAAAACCCTGGATAAAGATCAAACGTGGAGAGAGGAACGTCTGATTACACCCAGGGAGGGCGGCGGGCAAACCGCCCTGGAAGGAAAACTGACTTCCTGCAAGCGGGGTTGGGGAATGTGTTGCGCCTGTGGAGAATATGCAGGCGGTAACGTGCAGGATTCAGCTTCTGACATCACGGGATCGTGAATGATCTTGCCATTTTCCATATTCATAACGACCAGCATGATGACCTCCGTTTGTTTTTTTTGGGCTTGTTTTTGTTCTACCCGCCCCTTATTACGGAGCGCCGCCGCCTGGCTTGAGGGCAAGGCGGCGGCGGGTCGCGCATTTCTTCACGAGAGAAAACAGAAGCGATGCCTACATGTCGGTCTTACGGCGTAGTTTGCCTCGCCAGTAACGCCATGCCAGCCAGGCGAGAACCCCTGCGCCGGTGAGCTTGTAGCCGATCTCTTGCCAGTAGGCGTTGGGGGCTTGCAGAGGATCCCTGGAAGTCAGGACAGCTAAGGCCAGAAGCCCCAGCGCGGGCAGAAACCAGGCAACCAGACCGATGCTGGTGATGATGATGTCGGTGGTGGGCGTGCGCCGTTCGCGCGCCATGAAGACACTTTCCACTCCGTACCAGAGCGCAAGCAGCCATCCGGCTATTGAAGCGATGGGGGCGATGGACGCGATGGCCCCGAACAGGGTGGCGACCAGCACGAACGCTATGCCGTCCAGTGAGATGACGCTTGCCCATAACGGGTAGAGATTGAGAAAGAGCGGGATCGCGATCAGTGTTGCTATTGGCGCGAGCAACAGGTAGAGCGCGCCTCGCCGTCGGGCGCGGTCACCCGGCAAAGCGTTTTCTGGAAGAGAGGAGAAGAGAGGCATGGTTCAGACTGCTTTGAGGGCCTGGTCGAGATCGGCGAGGATGTCGTCGATATGTTCGATGCCGATGGACAGCCGGATCATGTCGGGCGTAACCCCCGCTTTTTTAAGCTCTTCATCGTTCAGTTGCCGGTGGGTGGTGGAGGCCGAATGGCAGGCAAGCGTCCGGGTGTCTCCGATGTTGACCAGCCGCAGAATGAGTTTCAGTGCGTCCTGGAAGCGTGCGCCCGCTTCGCGCCCGCCTTTCACGCCGAAGGACAGAATGCTCGATGCGCGACCTCCCATGTATTTCTGCGCCAGCGGGTAGTCGGGGTGATCGGGCAGCCCCGCGTAGTTGACCCATGATGCTTTGGGATGCTCCTTGAGAAATTGGGCCACTTTGACGGCGTTTTCGCAAATACGATCCATACGTAACGCAAGGGTTTCTACGCCCTGGAGGATCAGGAAGGTGTTGAAGGGCGAGAGGGCCGCCCCCTGGTTGCGTAGCGGCACGACACGTGCGCGGGTGATGTAGGCCGCCGGGCCCATCGCTTCGGTGTAGACGACGCCGTGATAAGCGGCATCGGGTTCGTTGAGTTGGGGGAAACGGTCTTTGTACCTGGCCCAGCGGAATTTACCGGAATCGACGATGATCCCGCCGAGCGAGTTGCCGTGGCCGCCCAGGTATTTGGTGAGCGCGTGAATCACGATGTCCGCGCCGTGCTCGAAGGGGCGGCACAGGTAGGGGGAGGGGACGGTGTTGTCGACGATGAGCGGGATGCCGGCCCTGTGGGCGATTTCAGCCAGACGGCCAAAGTCGGTGATGTTGCCCAGTGGGTTGCCGATGGTTTCGCAAAAGATGGCTTTGGTGTTCTCATCGATGAGTCGCTCGAAGCCCTCCGGGTCACGGGGGTCGGTAAGGCGCACGTCGATGCCAAAAGTCGGCAGGGAGTGGGCGAAAAGGTTGTAGGTTCCGCCGTACAGGGTGGAGGAGGAAACGATGTTGTCGCCCGCCCTGGCGATAGTCTGGATGGCGTAGATGATGGCGGACATGCCAGAGGCCACGGCCAGCGCGCCGACGCCGCCCTCCATTGCTGCGATGCGCGCCTCCAGGACGGCGTTGGTGGGATTCATGATCCGGGTGTAGATATTGCCGGCGATCTTGAGGTCGAACAGGTCGGCCCCGTGCTGGGTATCGTCGAACGTAAACGACGTCGTCTGATAGATCGGAACCGCAGCGGCGCGGGTGGTGGGTTCGGGCGTGTAGCCGGCGTGAACGGCAAGTGTTTCGAGTTTCATGGAAGATGTCATCTACAAGTGAGAGGGAAACTGAATATATTAGCAGGATGCTCAAAAAGTCTGAAGCACTGGAGAAACCTATGTCTACAAGGCCAAAAATGGCCGAAAACTACCTTGTAAAGCTGCTTTTCGGACTGATTTTGGCCTGTCTTGTGGACTCTG
>WREK01000057.1 GCA_009779355.1 Betaproteobacteria bacterium
GGCATCGCAGGTGCGGGTTTCAAACCCGCCCAAAACATAGCCTGACACATGGCCTGCAAGCCGACGAACGGACATGGACGTGTTTGAAACCCGCACCTGCGATGCCCGGATGGAATAAATCAGCGTTTCCCTAAGGAGAAAGTGGTTTGGCAGTCTGGTCTGTGTTGTGCGATTTTGATGGAACCATCTCGACGGCCGATGTTACCGATACATTGCTGGAAGCGTTCGGTAAATCGGACTGGCGCGAGATCGAAGCCGAGTGGCTCGCGGGGCGTATTGGTTCGCGCGTGTGCATGCAGCAGCAGATTGCCTGCCTTGATGCTTCAAAGGAAGAACTCGACGAGTCCATCGATGCCATTGGCGTGGATGAAGATTTTGCAGCGTTCGTCGATGCCATTGCCACGCGTGGATGGGAATTGACCATCGTCAGCGACGGTCTTGATTATGCCATCAGGCGCATCCTGCGGCGGCATCATTTGCCAGCGTTGTCGTATTATGCCAACCGCCTTGTGCAGGTCGGCGTACGATCCTGGAAACTTGATTCCCCTTACGCGGATACTGCGTGCAGTTCGGCTTCCGGCATGTGTAAATGTGCTTTTGCTTGCCGGGCGCGGGCGGTGGGCAGCAAAGTGTTGATGATCGGCGATGGACGTTCTGATTTCTGCGTCGCGGGTAGCGCGGATTTGGTGTTTGCCAAGGGCAGCCTCATTACGCATTGCTTTGACAAATGCCTGCCCCATGTCTCTATTTCTGGGTTCAGTGACGCCATACGCATGATTCCCGTGTTGGCTGGGCGTGAGCCTGTGGTCTGATTTTTTTCTGGAGTGTTTAACACATGTGTGAAGCCGTCCTGTTGGCTGACGAGGCGCGGTATTGTTCGTTCGGTGACACCGTTCATTATTCCGATCCCAAGATTTTTACCCGCTGTGAAGGCAGCTATTTGTACGATGGTGAGGGCACGCCTTTTCTCGACCTGCAAATGTGGTACTCAGCCGTCAATTTTGGCTATGCTAACCCACGCCTGAATGCCGTGCTCAAGCAGCAGGCCGATACTTTGCCGCAGGTGGCGAGTCAGTACCTGCACCCTACCAAGATCGAACTGGCAAAGATGATCGCGCAGGACGCAAAAAAGAAATGGGGCCATGATGGGCGTATTCATTTCAATGTCGGCGGTTCTCAATCCATCGACGATTCGTTGAAACTCGTGCGTAACGCCAAGGGCAAGAATCTGATGTTTGCGTTCGAGGGTGGGTATCACGGCCGCACACTGGGCGCATCGGCCATTACGTCGAGCTATCGTTACCGCCGCCGCTACGGGCATTTTGGGGATCGTGCGTATTTCATCCCTTTCCCTTATCACTTCCGTGGCCCCAAAGGGATGAGCAAAGAGGAATACGGCGAGCATTGCCTGCAGCAATTCGAGCGCCTGTTCGAATCGGAATACAACGGCGTGTGGGATCCGAAGGCGGGGCAGTCGGAATATGCCGCCTTTTACGTCGAGCCGATCCAGGGCACGGGGGGCTATATCATCCCGCCGCCCAATTTTTTCAAGGGGCTCAAGCGTGTCCTGGACAAGTACGGGATTCTGTTCGTGGTCGATGAAATCCAGATGGGTTTTTACCGTACCGGAAAGCTCTGGTCGATTGAACACTTTGGCGTGACGCCGGACGTACTGGTTTTTGGTAAGGCGCTGACCAATGGGTTGAACCCGCTGGCCGGTTTGTGGGCGCGCGAAGAACTCATCAACCCTCAGGTTTTCCCCCCAGGGTCGACGCATTCGACATTTGCCTCCAACCCCTTTGGTACGGCCGTAGGTTTGGAGACGATGCGGATGTTGGCCGAATCGGATTACGAGTCGATGGTCATGGGGAAGGGCGAACTTTTTCTCGCGGGGCTGTGCGATCTCCAGAAGCGACACCCCGAAATCGGTGACGTGGATGGGCTGGGACTCGCGTTGCGCGCCGAGATTTGCGAGGCCGATGGTTTTACGCCCAACAAGCAGTTGCTCGACAAAATGGCGGACATCGGTTTGAAAGGGGGGCTGGAGCACAAGGGCAAACGGATGGGTCTTGTGCTGGACGTGGGCGGCTACCACAAGAACGTCATTACTTTTGCGCCTTCGCTGCACATCCTTGAGGAAGAAATCGAACTGGCGATGGTGCTGCTCGATCAACTCATTACACGCGCCAGGCGGGGATGATCTTGGGGAAGGCAGCGGTTTTCGGGCTATTCGGACATTTTCTTCGCATCCGCGCGTGTAACGATGCGGCTGAAGAAATCCACCGAACGGTCGACCAGGGTGGCTTTTTCCTGGTCGACTGTCACCATATGGTAACTGTCGGCGAGAATGACCGTCTCGACCGGCCCGCTCAGGCGGCGTTCGATGATATGCACGTTGGCGAGGCTGGCGATATCATCTTCGCGCGCGTGGACGGCAATGGCGGGAGCATGAATATGATGCAGTTTTTTTTGCACATCGGCGGACAGGCGGTAAAACTGTTCCAGCGAGGGCCAGGGGTTGCCGGACAGGCCGGCGGCTTCGGAATCCCCTGCGAGCATCTTGCTGGAAATCGCCTGCCGCAGCCGTTCGTTCTTGATCCCGAAGGGAGGGGTTTCTACGAAACGGTTGCGCCGCCCGATCCCCAGGACGCCGGTGACGAACGGAAACAGGAAAGTCAGGTACCGCCCACGCCAGGGGATGTTCCAGCCATCGTAGAAGAAGGTTGTGCCATAAAGGCCCAGTCCGTCGACTTTGCCGGGGTGCTCAATGGCGTATTTCATCGCCAGCACTGCCCCCATCGAGAGTCCTGCCAGGAAGAGATGTTCGACTTTTTCACGCAGCGCGTCGGCGGCTTGTTCGACGCTGGCAAGCCAGTCTTTCCAGCCTGTGGTGAGCAAATCCGCCTCGGTTCCACAGTGTCCGGCCAGACGCACACATTCGGCTTCAAAGCCTGCCGCCTTGAGGCCGCGTGCCACGAAGCGCATTTCGTTTGGTGTTCCTGTAAGGCCGTGGATCAATAAAACCCCGGCGCTGCCGGGGGAAACTTTGTATGGGGTGGTCATGGTTCCTTATACTGAAGCTGACTTGGTTTGTCCATGTTGTATGAGACACCGGATTTGCGTGATCGTGTGGAGTGTTGGAAATGGCCGACATGTTGCTATCAACAGGATTTCACAATCCTGCCTGATTTGCCGGATGGGCCTGGAACCATGAATTCAGCCACGATTGCCCTGTTGTGGCTCATTAACCTGGTGACCGATACGGGCGGACAACTGGCGTTCAAGGCGGCTGCCGTCGAGAACAGGGAAGCAAAGGGGTGGGAGCATTGGCGGTACATGTTGCGCCGTCCGTGGATTTATCTTGGTGTGACCCTGTATATCGCCGAATTCGTCGCCTGGCTGGCGTTCCTTTCGACGGTGGCGTTGGCGGAGGGCGTGTTATTGGGCATGGCCGGTATTGTCACAGTGATGTTGGGGGGGCGGCTGTGGTTCAAGGAACACTTTACGCGTCCGCGTATCATCGGGGTCAGCCTGATCCTGGCGGGCGTGGCGCTGGTCGGTTTTGGGAGGTGAGCGGATGAGTTCGCGCACTTTTTTCATTGGCGGCCTTTTGACGTTGCTTGTTTTCGATACGGTTGCACAGGTGTGTTTCAAGTTCACGGCTTTGTCTGCCGCGCCGCTGACTTTCGATCTGCCGTGGTTGCTGCGCGCATTGGGTACACCGTGGCTGTATTGCGCGATTCTGGGCTATTTGGGCGCGTTCGTGACCTGGATGGTCGTGTTGCGCCGCATTCCCGTTGGCCCGGCATTTGCCGCTACGCACCTGGAAGCGGTAGGGGTAATGGTGATTTCTGTCCCTCTTTTTGGCGAAGTCCTTTCCTTGGTTCAATATCTTGGTGCAGCATTGATTCTGGTAGGGGTGCTTTGCCTGGCATATGGCGAGAAGGATCACACGTTGGGGAAAGTGGTGGAGAAAAGCCATTGATGAGGGAAATGCCCCCCACGGCGGGGTTGCCGCTTTCGCTGCTGGAACTTTTTGGCACAGGGGGGGGCTTTTCGCGCGCCGCGCAGGATTACGTGGGCGCACCCCACGCCGGATTGGCCTGTTCAGGTACGGCTTGTTTTGTGCTTATCCTTACCGCATTGCATCGGTTGTCCGGGCGCCGGACGGTTATCGTCCCGGCCTACACCTGCCCGCTGGTGGCGCTGGCCATCGCACATTGCGGGCTGAAGTTGCGCCTGTGCGACCTGGCTGCCGACAGCCTCGATTTCAACATGGAGGCGCTTGCCGCCTTGTGCGATGAAGACACGTTAGCTATCGTGCCTACGCATCTTGTGGGGCGCGTGACCCATGTGACTCCTGTGCTGCGGCTTGCGCGCAAATGCGGCGCATTCGTCGTCGAAGACGCCGCGCAATCCTTTGGTGCGCGCCGGGGCGGGCAGAGTGTGGGGCTGGAGGGCGATGCCGGGTTTTTCAGTTTTGCCGCCGGGAAAGGGTTGAGCCTGTATGAAGGCGGTTTGTGGGTAACGCATGACCCGGTTCTGGCATCGGCCATTGGGAGGGCACAGGATGAACTCATCGTGCGGGATGTCCGGCAGGAATTCCGGCGCTGCCTTGAACTGGCGGCTTATGCGTTGTTTTACCGTCCAGCCTTCCTGCCCTGGGCTTACGGTATGCCGTTGCGTCGCGCGCTGAAAAAGGGTGACCTGTTGGGTGTGGTAGGGGATGTTTTTTCTCCGGGAGTCCCCATGCACCGTGTCAGTGGCTGGCGGCAAGGGGTCGGGCGGAGGGCGCTTTCCAGGCTCCAGGCGTTCCATCGTCAAACAACGATTCAGGCCAAGCGTCGTCTTGCCGTGCTGGATCGTTTGCCGGGAGTGCAGGTTTTCCGCGACATGAAGGACGAAGAGGGCATCTGGCCCTGTTTCATGTTGCGCTTGCCGGATCAATACAAACGAGATTATGCGCTTGGCGTACTATGGGGCGCGGGCCTGGGGGTGACGTGCATGTTCATTCATGTCTTGCCTGATTATGGCTACCTGCGCCCTTGCGTGCCGCAGGATGCCTGTCCCAATGCCCGCGGCCTTGCCGCGCGCTCGCTGACCATTACTAACAGCCCGTGGCTGGACGATGCCGGTTTTGCGCGGATCATAGGCGTGCTGAAGCAGGTGACATGAACGGAAAAACATCTTGCGGAGAGGAATCCCAAGTCTTGCCTGTGCCGCGTTGGCTGACTGGTGCAGAACCCAGCGCGCTGGTCGATTATTTCATGCGCTATCCGCCGGAGGGGTTCGAGCCGTTCGCATGCGTGACCGGCATGCCCGGTTTCTGGACGATGTTCGATTTACTCACCACGGCGGACGAACGGCTGCTTGCCATGATCGGGAAGATACCCGGCAACCGGTCTTTACGTCGCTGGTTACGATGGCGCACATGTTTCATGGGCAGCACCGTCAGTGAATATTGCCCGCTGCCGCACGGTCAGGCTGAAGCGCTTGTGCAAGGCATGTTCCAGGCGTGGGGACGGAAGACCGCCTTGTTGCTCGTCAAGGACATCCCCTGCAACGCGCCTTTTCTTTCCGGAGATGCCAACCGGCTGGCCGGTCAGTTCGTCGATGTTTGCAAGGCCAATGGGTTTTTCATGGTTGAAGGGCAAGCACTGGCCTGGGTTCCCATCGACTTTGCCGATGAGGGTGCTTACCTGGCGCGGCTCTCTGCCAGCCGCCGTCGTGACATCCGTCGCAAGCTGCGCAGCCGCCGGAAAGTGCACGTCGAGACTGTCGTCACGGGCGCTCCGTGCTTCGCAGAACCGGCTTTTGTGGAAGAACTCTACGCACAGTATCTGGATGTCTATGTCCAGAGCACGGTTCATTTCGACCTGCTGCACCCGGATTTTTTCAGGGCTGTGCTGTGCGATTCCTCCCTCAATGGGCGAGTGTTCCTTTATTACCGGGAAGACAGGCTGATTGGTTACAACCTGTGCTTCATCCACGATGGCATGCTCGTCGATAAGTTCATCGGTTTCCGCTACCCAATGGCGCGCGAGTGCAACCTGTATTTTGTGAGTTGGATGGAGAATCTTGCCTTCGCGCGGCGCGAGGGGTTGCGCACCTACATCGCGGGTTGGACAGACCCCGCCGTCAAGGCTGCCCTGGGCGCGCGTTTTACCCCGACGCGCCACGCCGTATACGTGCGCAACCCCTTGCTACGGCCGCTTCTTCGGCGCATTGCCGGACGATTTGAACCGGACAGGCAATGGCACGGTGGCTCAAACACCCCACAGCTACCAGACTGATGGACGGAAACCTCCCTCCGCTCGTGCTCGACCTGGACGGCTCGCTACGCGCGATGAATCGCCCGGGTCTTGTACGCATGGACTTGACCGGCTGGCAGGAGCGCATCCGCTTCGGGTGCACGGGGCGTGATTGGCGCACGTTTTCAACGCATCTCGACACCCTTTTCCCCGATGTTCATGGATCCGTATTGATGGGCAGCGGGGATTTTCATCATGTGAGCGCCTTCCTGGTTGCGCGGCAGCGCCAACATACGGGCCTGCATGTCCTCGTTTGTGACAATCACCCGGACAACATGCGTTTCCCCTTCGGCATTCACTGTGGATCCTGGGTCGCGCATGTTGCACGTATGCCGCATGTTGCATGTGTCGACGTGGTTGGGATATGTTCCCCGGACGTGGGCTGGGCGCATGCCTGGGAGAATTACCTGATGCCGCTCTATCAAGGGCGGGTTCGGTATTGGACGATAGGCGCGGAACTCGGCTGGATGCGCGCCTTGGGCCTGCGCGATGCTGCACGTAATTTCGGCGATGCCGCAAGCCTTGTCTGTGCGCTATCAAGTGAGCTTTCCGGCGCACATGCGCCTTTATATCTCTCCATCGACAAGGACGTCCTGAGCGAAGACGTGGCGCGTACTAATTGGGATCAGGGGCGGCTGATGCTGGATGACCTGCTTTCCATCATTGACGCTATTGCTCCGCGCATTATTGGAAGCGACATCACCGGGGAAGTGTCCGCCTACCGCTATCGTACCCGCTGGAAACGCTGGCTTAGCGCGCTGGATGACCAGCCCGACATCGCTTCCGGCGACCTGTTACGCTGGCAGCACCAGCAGATTGAGGTCAATGGGGTGTTGCTGGATGCCCTTGCACAGGTGGCGCGAGATACCTGATATATTGATCGCTGCCGACAACATCCCGGTGCCAGCCTTATGCAACTCGTCCTCATCAGCGGCCTTTCTGGTTCAGGCAAAAGTATTGCGCTCAAGGCGCTGGAAGACGCTGGGTATTATGTCGTCGATAACTTACCGGCCATGCTGTTGCCACAATTGGCGGAAGCCTTGCGCAGCAGCGGTTATGTGCGTTGCGCGGTAGCGGTCGATGTGCGATCCGGGGAAAGCATCGCGGCGCTGCCTGGGCAGATGAAATTTCTGCGCGAACTCATCGATGATTTGCGCTTCATTTTTCTCGATTCGCGCGACGATACGCTGATTGCCCGCTTTTCCGAGACGCGTCGCCCCCATCCACTGGCTGGCGTCGGGGTTTCGCTTGAAGAAGCTATCGGGCGCGAGCGCGATGTACTTGAAGATATTTCCGTCCTCGGGCATCGCATCGACACCAGCGACATGCGTCCCAATACCTTGCGTGCCATGATAAGAGATTTCATCGAGGCCAAGGCGGGCGATGGTTTGATCCTGATGTTTCAGTCTTTTGGTTTCAAGTACGGCATTCCACTTGATGCCGATATGGTGTTCGATGTGCGCTGTCTGCCCAATCCTCACTACGACCCGCGCCTGCGCCTGCTGACCGGGTTCGATCCGGATGTGATCGCTTACTTCGAGACACAGCCTGAAGTTGCCCGTATGGTGGAGGATATCCGCGCGTTCGTTGCCGTCTGGCTGCCGGATTTCATCCGCGACAATCGTAGTTACCTGACCGTGGCCATCGGATGCACGGGCGGGCGGCATCGCTCGGTCTACATCGCTGAGCGCCTGGGCGAGGCGTTCCGCGCCCAGGTTCGCGTCCTCCTCCGTCACCGCGTGGTGGTGCAACGGGAAGATAACTGCGCGGCGCAAAGCTGATGCCGGATTCGATTTCAGTAAGGAGATGGTGCGAACTGTTGCGGCCCGGCGATTGGGCAGTCGTGTTGGCCGGGTTAGCGGCATGTGTTGCTGCCGGGTTCTGGCTCTGGCGCGGCAGTGCGCCGGATGGCGTGGTCGTGCGCGCTTCTGGCAAGGTTGTCGCAGAGGCCGGTTTGTCGCATCAGCAGCGCATAGAAGTGAAGGGGCCACTTGGCGTGACCGTGATCGAGATCGAACCGGGCCGTGCCCGCGTCGCTTCCGACCCAGGCCCACGGCAGTATTGCGTGCGCCAGGGGTGGCTTGCCCGTGCGGGCGCGGTAGCGATCTGCGCGCCCAATGAGGTGAGCTTGACGCTTACCGGGCGGGGAGTGGATTATGACTCGCTCAATTATTGAACTGATGCCGACCGCCGAGGATGAGCGGGTGGCGCGCCATGCGGCGGCAGCCATTGCACTGACCGTGGCCGAAGCGGCAATTCCGCTGCCATTGCCGGGAGTGAAACCTGGGTTCGCTAATATCATCACCTTGATGGTACTGATGCGCTGGGGTTGGCGCGAGGCGGCATGGGTGTCGCTCCTGAGGGTGTTTGCTGCCAGCCTGCTCCTGGGGCAATTCCTCGCACCGGGGTTTTTCCTGAGTCTTGCTGGGGCCTTAGCGAGCCTGCTGGCGCTGGCCGGAGCGATGCGCTTGCCGAAGAAATGGTTTGGTCCGGTCAGTTACAGCATTTTCGCTGCCTTTGCCCATATCGGCGCGCAACTTATCCTGGCGCGTTTGTGGCTGGTTCCCCACGACGGTGTGTTTTATCTCGCGCCTCTATTCGGCGCGGCTGCGGTGCTGTTCGGACTGGTCAATGGCCTGGTTGCGGTGACTTTGCTGCGAAATCTTTCAGATTGGGAATCGTCTCGTCCGTGAAAAGGCTGTAATAATATTTGTCTGTCCGCGAATAAATGGGCGGACGTTTTTCAGATATGACCAGAAGGAATGGTTTTTTATGGGTTCTTGCGTTACTCCAGCGATTTCTGGCCCCCTGCTCGAACTGGAACGGCAGTTCCTCGATCAAAGCACTGTAATCGAACGATGGTTCCGTGAGCAATGGCATGAACATGTTCCGCCTTTCTATGGGTCGGTTGATTTACGCAATGCTGGGTTCAAGCTTACGCCGGTCGATATGAACCTGTTTCCAGGCGGGTTCAATAATCTTGATTCCGTGTTCCTGCCCCTGTGCGTGCAAGCCGCGCAGGCAGCAGTGGAACGCATGTGCGCCTGTGCCCGTCGCCTGTTGCTGATTCCTGAAAGCCACACCCGCAATCAATTTTATTTGAAAAACATAGAGCGACTGACGGACATCCTGCACCTGACCGGGCTGGAAGTGAGGTTGGGCAGTTTACTGCCGGAGATTACCGCGCCGACCTCACTGATGCTCCCGAACGGTGGCAGCCTGATGCTGGAACCGCTCGTGCGGGAGGGGAACCGCCTCGGCCTTGTTGGGTTCGACCCCTGTGCTATCCTGCTCAACAACGACCTTTCCGGCGGCGTACCAGCCATTTTGCAAGGCTTGAACGGGCAATGCCTGATTCCGCCCTTGCACGCGGGCTGGCATGTGCGGCGCAAGTCGCGTCATGCGGCGGTGTATGAACGGGTCGTCCATGTGTTTTCAGAAGAAATCGGTATTGACCCATGGTGCATCAGCCCAGCGTTCCGCGTGTGCGGCGGCATCAATTTCCATGAACGTGCAGGCGAAGAATGCCTGTCCGACCAGGTTGATGCGTTGCTCGTCGGCATCCGCCGCAAATATCGCGAATTGGGCATCGAAGATGAACCCTTCGTCGTGGTCAAGGCCGATGCGGGCACTTACGGCATGGGCGTGATGATGGTGAAGGACGCTTCCGAGATCGTGGGGCTCAACCGCCGTCAGCGCAACAGGATGGCGGTGGTCAAGGAAGGGCTGCCCGTCGGGGAAGTCATCCTCCAGGAAGGCGTGCGCACGTTCGAAACCATCGACAGCGCGGTGGCCGAACCGGTTGTCTATATGATGAATCACTATGTTGTCGGCGGTTTTTACCGTGTCCATACGGCACGTGGCAGCGATGAAAATCTCAACGCACCGGGCATGGAATTTCGGCCATTGGCCTTCGATACTCCCGGCACCATCCCAGATAGCCAACAGGAGCCGGATGCCATGCCCAACAGGCTCTATACCTATGGTGTGGTTGCGCGTTTGGCTCTGCTCGCGGCCTCGATCGAAATCGAAGAGATGTCGCCTGCGCCCGGCGATGCGGATAGTGACTGCGGCTGTGGGGGCGTGTCCCCGGAATCGCGCCTGCGCCCTGAAGGAGACCAGCCATGACAGCGGTACTTGATCTCGCTTTCATCGTCGATCCTTTGCCTAGCCTCAAGGTGTACAAGGATTCCAGCGTGGCAATGATGCGCGCCGCAGTCGCACGCGGGCATCGTATTTGGGCGATCCGGCGCGAGGACATCGTCTGGCGCGAAGCAGCCGTCTCAGCGAGTGCCGTGCCACTCACCTTGCGCGCCGACGATAATGACTGGTATACGGAAGGTAAACCTGAAACCCGTGCGCTTACTGCATTTGACATGGTGCTGATGCGCCAGGATCCGCCTTTCGATTTTGAATATCTTGCCGCGACCTGGCTGCTCGAACGTGCCGTCATAGGCGGCGCGAAGGTGTTAAATGATCCGCGCGCCGTGCGCGATCACTCCGAAAAACTGGCGATTACCGAATTCCCGCAATGGATTCCCTCTACGTTGGTGGCGCGCGACCCAGTTCGTCTACACGCTTTCATCGACGAAATCGGCGACGTTGTGGTCAAACCGCTCGACGGCATGGGCGGCAGCCAAGTTTTTCGCGTCACTTCCCATGACCCCAATCGTAACGTGATCATCGAAACCCTCACGCAATACGGCACGCGCACAATCATGGCGCAGCGTTATCTGCCAAGTGTCCGCGATGGCGACAAACGCGTGCTCATCATCGGCGGTGAGGTCATGCCCTATGCGTTGGCGCGCATTCCCATCGATGGGGAAACCCGTGCCAACCTTGCCGCTGGCGGGCGCGGCGTGGCGATACCGCTGACCAAGCGAGAATGGGAAATTGCCCGTTCCCTGGCTCCTATCCTGTGGGCGCGTGGGCTGCTGATCGTTGGGCTGGATGTGATCGGTGGGCAATTGACCGAAATCAATGTCACTAGCCCGACCTGCATGGCCGAGATTGCCAAGCAGCGGGGATTTAGTGTTGCGGGATATGTGATCGAGACACTGGAGCATTTGTGCGGCCGATAGGGACGGGTTGCGGGTATGCCGCCCATTTTGCGCTCCTTGTTTGCTGCTGCGCGTGGCTGCTTGCCGGGTGCGGGCGTGAACGGGTCTTTCAACGTGAGGGCTACGTTTTCGGTACTCGGGTAGATGTAGCCGTCTACACGGACGCCCCTGGCCTTGCCGATGCCGCAATAGCTGCCGTGTTGCGGGAATTCGACCGACTACATAATGCGTACCACGCTTGGAATCCGTCGGAACTCACTGTGCTCAATGAGGCGTTGGCTCATGGGCGCTCCCATGAGGTATCGCCCGAACTGGCCGCGATGTTGCACGACGTGCAACGCCTGTCCGAAACCGGGGACGGCCTGTTCGACCCTTCGATTGGGGCATTGGTCGGATTATGGGGTTTTCACACCGATACTTTCGTCCCAACACTGCCTGACCCGGTGGTGCTTGCCGCACTGAAGGCCGCGCATCCGCGCATGAGCGACCTCGTAATCGAGGGTAGGCACGTCTCCAGCCGCAACCCGGCGGTGAGGATCGACTTTGGAGGCTATGCCAAGGGCTACGCGCTGGATCGTGCTATGGATATTTTGCTCGAATGGGGCATCCGGAACGCGCTTATCAACATTGGTGGCAACATCATGGCTCTGGGGAGTAAGGGGAAAAAGCCCTGGAGGGTTGGCATTCAGCACCCGCGCCAGGCTGGGACGATGGCGACAATGCCGCTCTACGATGGCGAGGCCATCGGCACTTCGGGCGACTACCAACGTTATTTCGAGCTGGACGGCGTCCGCTATTCCCACATCCTCGATCCACGCACATTTGAGCCGGCACATGGCACGCAGGCGCTGACCGTGCTGGTGACGCCCCGCCCGCATGCTGGAGCCTTGTCAGACGTGGCGAGCAAACCCGCTTATCTGACGGGGGACTCCTGGCGTGGACAGACGCGCCGTTTTGGAATCGAGCATGCGCTCAGGGTAGATGCCGGTGGGCGGGTGGAAGTGACCCGTGCGCTACGGGCGCGGCTGGAATTTTCCGAAGCGCTTGATGCGCGCGTGATCGACTGAACCGTTGTTAAGGAAACGCTGAACAATTCCTGAGCGTTCTGGCATCGTAGGTGCGGGTTTCAAACCCGCCCAAAACATAGCCTGACACATGGTCTGCAAGCCGACGAACGGACATGGACGTATTTGAAACCCGCACCTACGATGCCTTGATGGAATAAATCAGTGTTTCCTTAACAGGATGTTCAAAAAGTCTGAAGCACTGGAGAAACCTATGTCTACAAGGCCAAAAATGGCCGAAAACTACCTTGTAAAGCTGCTTTTCGGACTGATTTTGACCTGTCTTGTGGACTCTGA
>WREK01000058.1 GCA_009779355.1 Betaproteobacteria bacterium
GACTGCGCGCGGGACAAAACACGCTTGCCGGTGTGGCGTGTAAGGCGGTTTGTGCCTTACACGCCATGCCGAGCATTAGCGAAAACGCCTCCCTCGGAGCTTGACTTTGGTAACAGTATCTATGGCTGCTGAACTTCTACGCCTAATTTTTCTCCTGGTTGGCTCACGCTTGATTCCTTTTCTTCCTGTTGGCTTTCGCTCAATTCCTTTTCCATTTGCCTCGCTTTTTCTCTATCCCGCCTCTCCTTGTTGCGTAAGACATAGGTGTAATAGAGATCCAGGGCATTGTCGGTTCCGCCACGCGCAATGAGTGACAGTTCCCGGCTGATGTTATAGGTGAGTTTGACAAGGGACTCCGCACCGCCAAGGCTTTGCTCAAAGGATAAGGAAAGATCGTTGGTGAGCCGCTTGCCAACAGTGATGACTTCGCTTTCTGTCGTCGGGCCAGCATCGATCCGGGAACCGCCGCCTACGACTTTGCTGGTGGCGTTGCGGCGCATGCTGTTGAGTTCCCCTTGTCCGATAGTAAAGGTGTCGAATCCGAGTTTGCTGCCGATATTTTCCGTCATGCCACCACCAGTACTGCCAAACAGGGCTTGTGCAGCGGGTAGGAGCAGGGCCATGTCGCTGCCGCCCGCGTCCGGCGCACGGCCAAGGATGAGCCAGGAAAGTTTTTCGTGCTCAGGTACGGCAGGCTCCGAAACGAGCTTGACTTGGGGGCGACGCGCATCGCCGGTAATCATGACGCCCGCTTCGACTTCCAGCCCCCGGCGCATGGCGGTAATGTTGATGGCGGGATTGACAGCATCTCCCTGGAAAGTAATGGCGCCACGTTCGATTTTGAGGTGCTGACCATAGCCGCGCCAAGTTCCGCCAATGGTGCGGATAACCCCCATCACGCGCACAGACTCGAAGGGATGCAACCCCACGTCCAGTTTGCCCATGAGCCGGGTATCGAGTCCGTAGGCAGACAGATAAAGTGCGCGCCCAAGGTCGACGGAAATATTACCGGCAATGGCAATCCCCTCCCCTCCCGCCGAAGATGCGCTTTCTTCTTCATCCTTGCTGCGCACGATCACGTCGTCACCGAGGCTCGGAGGCGGCATATCGTCGATTGCGATGTATCCAGCATCAGCGCGCAGTTGGGCCTGAACGTCAAGCGCCGAGCCTTGCAGCCCGGCTCGCCCTTCGCCAGAGATGATCAGCCAGCGGTCGGAACGTTGTAACAGAGGCAAACGGTCAGCGGTAAATTCAAACCGCCCGCGCTGAATCTCCCCAGTTCGCGCCTTGGTTCCAATGGCAATATCTCCCGTCACGAGCATGCGTCCCGGCGTAGCCGTGAGTTCTTTGACGGGCAAACGTTTGTCAGCGGGGATAACGCGGTTGGGCGATTCAAATTCCAGTTTGGTGAGACGTAGCCTCTGCTGCCCGTCATGGTGTGAAAACCCGGCTTCCAGTTGCCCACCCGCGAGCAGCAACCCTTGGTCGAGGAGGGAAAATTGCAGGGCGCGGCCTTTGACGAGACCCTGTAAGTCCGGGGTTTCAGGAGTGCCGGAAAGGGTAACCTCAGCAACCAGCGAACCATCGGTTTCGATGTTTTCCCGCGACAGCCGTCCGAGCCAGGCAAGCGATGGCATGTCGAGATGCGCCGCACCGGAAAGGGGCACATGGGGGGCAAGCCGCCAGCCCTGCCCCGCGCGTTCGATCCCGGCTTCCAGCGAAACGCCAAGTTCCCCAGCTTCGCGCGCGTGTGTAGCCAGAACCAGTTTCACTTTTTGTTGCTGGGCAAAAAAGTACGCCTCGAAGCGTTCCAGGCCAAGCCGGGTAGATATTTCTCCACGTAAGGAAAAGTCGCCCGATTCCCGGAAAAGCCGTGCCTGCCCTTCAACGTTGTCATCAAGCCGTAGATCCCAATCGGCACCGAGTATCAGCGGGCTACGCCGCCCGCCCTGTTCCAGCCCAGGAATCTGGGATGCCGGGAAACCTGTCAGTTTGCCGCGCAGGATGGCGGCGTTGTTCTGCCAGCGTGTCTCAATGAGGCTGATGCGGCCCGGTTCGCTGGGCGTGTTCCGGGTACTGTTCCTGCTTCGGGAACTGCCTGCATTGTCGGGGGCAGAGCCGAGGTTGATGTCGAATTCAGCATCAAGCAGTCCGAATTTCTCTGGGGCGAAACCTATTTCCAGCGCCGCCGGGGCGCGTAGCCGCAATGCCCAATTCCCGGTGCTTTCCAGCGCGGCAATCTGGCCTTGCCAATGGGTTTCTTGCAGGCCGCCTTCCAGTGTGGCTTTGAGGCCAAGGGGATCTTTACCAAATTTTCCGTCGAACCTGGCCTGAATCTGGTGGCGGTCGCGCTGCCCGTCCGCCATGAGGTTGATCGTGGCAAAACTTACATCCCCCGCTACCAGCCTGGAGGCTTTCAGCGACAAGGCCAGCGGGCCGCTGTCCCCGGCTTCGATGCGTGCTTCGCCTGCAAGCGAGCTGATTTCCAGCACGTCGGACAGATGGAGTTTTTCGACATCGGCTTTCAGCGTCCCCGCTGGGGCTTCCAGCGCACCGGTAATGAAACCGCTGGCGTATAGCCGTCCCTCCAGCCCGAATCCGACATCGGCCAACCGGGGAGCATCGAGTTCCAAAGTCAGGATGTCCTGGATTTTGCCCCAGGCTCCGGTGAGTTTGAGACGGTTCCCTGCAATGTCGAACCCAAGATCAGCGTTGCACACGTGCATGCCATCCCAGGTAAGCAAGCCGCTGCCCGCAAGCGGCCGCCCATTGAAACGGCTCTCGTCGAACGTGTAGTGCACGGCAATGGCCGGTTTTTCGGCCAACGTGCCGCTCAATGCGGCATGCAGGTTGATCGACGCCGGAGGGGAGGCGGGATGAAACGCTGCGGAGTTGAAGTCGTGCAAATCCAGGGTCAGTACAAATACCGGCACACCCACGGCGCTTGCCACGATTTCGGCCTCGCCAGTCACCCGCATCCCGTCGGTGCGGAGCAACAGCTTGCCCTGCTGCCGCGCCTCAGTGGCGTCCATTTCCACGCGGGCATCGACACGGCGGGATGGCAGACGGCCATTGACGCTGGCCGGGTCGATGCCCTGGGCTTCGAGATCGGCTTTGATCCGCCCGAACCCTACTGGAACAGTGCCGTGCTCCGCTTCTTCCTTGCGCCAGTGCAGCCAGCCCATGAGTTTGCCACCGCCGCCTTCGAGCGCAAACGCATCGAGCCACACTTCGTTCAGCGCCGCGTTGATGCTGGCCTCCATGCTCAGTGCCGATACGGGTAGCCCACCTGCATCGAGCGTAGTGGGCCGGGCGTTGTCGATCTTTACCGGGCCGCGCAACATCGGCCCGTCGCCCGCGATATCCGCTGCAAGGTTCGCCTGTATTCGTAATTCCGCATGTGGCAAATCGGCCACGAACGCGGCAGGGTTCACCTTGTCGACATTCAGTTTGAGCGTTTTCAGGGGCAACGCCTCAAACGGAGTGGCGACAAGCGTCACTTGCGCTTGCGCACCCCGGCCTTGTGCCTGCAGGCGCAACGAAGGTTCGGCAAGGCTGCCTTCGCCATCAAGCTGTGCCGAAAATTCTTCACCCTCCAACCGCCCATTGGCACGCAGGGCATAGGGAGGCATCGTGTCGAGTTCGGCTTCAATTTTCACATACCCTTGGGGCAAGGTGCCTGCCAGTTGCCTTAAATGAAACTGTGTGGCGTCACCGGCCAGGGAAAGACGGCCTTCGGACAAAACAAACAGCGGCGCGGCATCGCTTTCACCGGCAGTATCTGCGCTGTGACCGACAAGTTTCAGCCGTCCGATTTCCAGCGCCGCAAGGTCGATATCGAGAGGCAACCGCAGGCTTTCCGGCAGAGTCGGCGGTTCGGAAGACGGCGGGGACTCCCGCAGGAAAACGTCGGCCTGTTCAATCCGCAGTCGGATGAGCGCAAATTTTCGATCCAAGAGCGCGGACGGTTGCCAATCGCAGGCCAGCCCGGAAAGTGCGAGTTTTGCTTTCGGCAACTCCAGGCTCAGGCGCGCTACGGAAAACGAACCATGTAATGTACCTTCGATGCCTTCGGCGTGTAATGCCCCACCGCTAAAACGCGCCACCGTGTCTATTAGTGCACGCAAACCCGATTCCGTGGTGAAAATCCACGTGAACCCGCTCACGGCAAAGACGATCAGGATGACGCACCCCCACAACAAGCGGCGCAAACGTTTCCTGTGCGGAATTACAGGGGGATGCGGCGCTCCTTCACTCATTGATCAGCCCCCCGCCTGAACGCTTTTCCTGCCCTATAGGTCGAACATATCCGCCAGTGCCTGCCCCGGTTCTTCCGTTCGCATGAAGGCTTCGCCCACGAGGAAGGCGTGCACATCCGCCGCGCGCATGGCCGCCACATCCTTGCGCGTACGGATGCCACTTTCGGTAATCACGATGCGCTCGGGCGGAATGTGTGGGCGCAGTTTCAGCGTGGTCTCCAGCGAAACATTAAACGTGGAGAGATCGCGGTTGTTGATGCCGATAAGCGGAGTGTCCAGTTGCAGCGCACGTTCGAGTTCCCTGTCGTCGTGAACTTCGACGAGCACGGCCATACCCAAATCACGCGCAATTTCGGCGAACACCTGCATCCGGGTGTCGGAGAGCACAGTAGCAATGAGCAGGATGGCATCAGCTCCCATCGCGCGCGCCTCGAAGACCTGATAGGGGTCAATGAAGAAATCCTTGCGCAGGACAGGAATTTCGCAGGCGGCGCGGGCGGCTTTCAGCGCAGCGGGCGAACCCTGGAAAAAGGTCTCGTCGGTCAGCACGGAGAGGCAGGCCGCGCCGTGGGCTTCGTAGGTTCTGGCAATTTCGGAAGGTTGAAGGTCTAAACAGATAAGCCCGTTGGAAGGGCTGGCCTTCTTGATTTCGGCGATTACCGCCGACTGTTTTTTCTTTACACGGGAACGCAGGGCGGCAGTGAAGTCACGGGCTGGCGCAATATCCCGGGCCCGCGCCTGCATTTCGACAAAGGGCAGGCGTGCATGAGCCGTGGTGACTTCCCGGACTTTGATGGCGAGGATTTTTTGCAGAATTTCGGTCATTTCATTTGCTTTCGAGCAGGTCAGGCAGGCATATCAAAAAAAGTAGCATGAATCAAATGACACGATTATGGTACATATGAGGCCACTTGATGTAGACGTTTTGTACGTTTTTGCTTGCGCCCCCCGTTGTTGTCTTTTGGACGATGGTCACCTTGAATGACCAAACCGGACGCCACGCAAATTGTAAGCGTCGCCGGAGCCAAGGCACAGTTGCGTTCCCTGCTGGATGCCTTACAAACTGGCGTTGATGTGGTGTCCACCCAGCCCGGGCGGTGGCACGGTTGAAGGCCGACCGCCCCGCCGAACCTGATTTCAGCGTCTCCCGCCGTGGCGCATGGAAGGGATTTCCACATTTAGCTTGCAAGGCAGCTTTCCGTCATTGCGCGCGTAGCGAAGCAATCCTGAAATGTAGTCATTTGAATCAATAACGCCCTGAATTCTCGTCGAAAAAGACACTACGGTACGTGGTGTAGTAGCAAATAAAGAACATCGGTACTGCTATCAGTAGGCCAAGCCCGAATGTGATTATGCAGATAAATGCCATTCCGATCATCACTACGAAAAAGACGATTCCGGGCAGGATGTTCTTGCGACAGGCATAAAAACTCATCTTCATCGCTTCGAGCGCCGAGAGGTCATGCATCATCGCCAGTGCAGGCGCAAACCACATCGCCATAACGAGGATGGCTTCGGAGATAAGTGCGACAAATACTCCAAAATAAAACAATAGAATCATACCTCCCATATGCATCGGTGCCAATGATAAAGAGCTAAAACTAAACACATTGCCGGCACCGAGAACAAAGAAGAGAATTAATAATATGAAGATAATCTGCACAAGTGTTAAGCATAATAAGAGCAAGCAAATTTTAATAAAGGGCCCAGCTCGGCGGCCAAAAGCGGCGAATAAATCGATGAAAGAAAACAACCCTTCACGCTGAAGCCGATCACAATAATAAACAACGCCTGCGGGTAGCAAAATAGTAATGACCTGAAATAAAATAAACAAAATTATCTGTAAAACGCCTTGTACATTGGAATTTAAGCGAACCAAAACAAATCTCTGCAGTAAATCTACGGCTATCAAAATGAGCAGGGCTTTTAATACAATTAACACCCACCTCTTTGGCTGCCGCTTGAACAGGTTCCAGGCGCTGGAAACCCAATCTATGCCGTCTATCACAGAAACCGGGCGTCCACCGGGAATGAAATTTCCCTCTTTGGCAGGGACAGGTTCTGCGTTCGCAGGGACAAGTTCTGCGTTCGCTGTCGGCGTATAGGGGTCGTATGGTTGGTTGCCGTCTTGACTGCTCATGAAATCCACCTTTAAAAGTTTAAGAAGCAAAAAACCCAAAAAAAACAAGTATTGCAAATTTTTTGCAGGAAAAGGCAGCACTGAACGTTACTGACTTTCATATCAACTGGTTTTTTAACGCGTTGCAGTAAAAAAAACAAGCACCATCGCCCCGTTCAGCGGGAATTTTGCATGCTAAATGCATAATCGGCATCCTCGATGAATTGCTGCCCTTCTTCGTATGGAGGCACCACCGAATGGCCGCTGGACAGCATCCATCGAGATGGGATACCATCCAGCACACTTCGGGTTCCAGTATCCGAACCCTTCACTCCACAAAACATCGTGACGCATACCGACAAGTTCTCCGTGCAGGCTTCTGCTCCCCAGCTTCGCTGGCGGGCGGCTTGGCGTTGGCCTCTGGGCCACTAAGAATCTGTCCATTCGCGGCGCGTCGGCGCCGCCCTCGTCCGAATCCGTTTTCCCGCCTGTGGAGCCATCCATGCTTGAAGAACAGCAGTTCAACGCCCTTGCTGGCAAAGGTTATAACCGTATCCCGGTGACTCTGGAAACCTTCGCCGATCTCGACACGCCGCTTTCCATCTACCTGAAACTTGCCAACGAACCCCATACTTTCCTGCTCGAATCCGTGCAGGGCGGCGAACGTTTCGGGCGATATTCCATCGTCGGGCTCGCCTCCCCCACCCGCATCGAAGTGCATGGCCGCACCTGCCTGCTGCTCACCGGCAACCGGCTCATCGAGCGCCTTGAAAACGCCGACCCGCTCCTGTTCATTGCCGAATTCATGCGCCGCATCAAAGTCCCGCCACGCGATGGCCTGCCGCGTTTCGCCGGGGGACTCGTCGGCTGCTTCGGATACGATGCCGTGCGCACCATCGAACCGCGCCTTGGCCCTTCCCGCTTGCCCGACCCGCTTGGTACGCCTGACATCCTGCTCCTGCTGTGCGAAGAGCTAGCCATTGTCGACAACCTCTCCGGCAAGCTCACCTTCGTCGTCTATGCCGATCCCAACGTCCCCGGCGCTTTCCGCCATGCCCGCAAACGCCTTGCCGGGCTTCTCACCCGCCTGCGCGACCCCGTGCGCATCCCTGCCGATGTTTGCGGCCCCGCTGCCCAGGCGGTTTCCAGTTTTGAGGAAGAAAAGTTCAAGGCCGCCGTGCGCCGCGTCAAACAGTACATCGTCGCGGGCGACGTCATGCAGGCCGTGCTTTCCCAACGCATGAGCAAGCCTTTCACCGCCCATCCCCTGGCGCTCTACCGCGCCATCCGTTCCCTCAATCCTTCGCCTTACCTCTTCAACTTCAATTTCGACGACTTCCACGTCATCGGCGCATCACCGGAAATCCTCGTCCGCCTCCAAGACGGCGACGTCACCGTCCGCCCCATTGCCGGAACCCGCAAGCGCGGCGCGACCCCGATCGAGGACAAAGCATTGGAAGAGGAACTGCTCGCGGACGAAAAAGAGCGTGCCGAGCATCTCCAACTGCTCGACCTTGGCCGCAACGACGCCGGACGGGTAGCCGCCATTGGTTCCGTCAAAGTCACTGACCGCTTCATCGTTGAGCGTTACTCCCATGTAATGCACATTGTTTCCAACGTCGAAGCCCGCCTTGCCGACGGGCTGGACGCGTTCGATGTTCTGCGCGCCGCCTTTCCGGCAGGAACCGTTTCCGGCGCGCCCAAAGTACGGGCGATGGAAATCATCGACGAACTCGAACCCGTCAAGCGCGGCATCTATGCCGGGGCCGTCGGCTACATCGGCTTTCACGGCGATATGGATCTGGCGATCGCCATCCGCACCGCCGTGCTCAAGGACGGGCAAATCCACGTCCAGGCCGGTGCGGGTCTCGTCGCCGATTCCAACCCGGACTCCGAATGGCAGGAAACGCAAAGCAAGGCCCGCGCCATGCTGCGCGCAGCGGAAATGGCCGAAAACGGCCTGGATACGCGAATTTAGAGGAAAACGGCCATGCTCATCATGATTGACAACTATGACAGTTTCACCTACAACCTCGTACAGTATTTCGGCGAGTTAGGGGAAGATGTGCGCGTTTTTCGGAACGATGCAATCACGCTGGAAGAAATTGCCGCACTCAAGCCCGCACGCCTCGTCATTGGGCCCGGCCCATGCACTCCCGCGCAGGCGGGAATCTCGCTCGCAGCGATCCGTGCGTTTGCGGGCAAGTTTCCCATTCTGGGCGTTTGCCTCGGGCATCAGAGTATCGGTATGGCCTTTGGCGGCAGGGTTGTTTCCGCGAAAACGCTCATGCACGGCAAGGTTTCCCCGGTGCGGCACGTTGAAACCGGCGTATTTCGCGGCGTGCCCAACCCTGTCGAATGCACCCGTTACCACTCGCTCGCCATCGAACGCGTAAGTTTGCCCGATTGCCTTGAAATCACGGCATGGACGGAAGATGGCGAAATCATGGGCGTGCGCCACAAAACGCTGCCCGTTGAAGGCGTGCAGTTCCACCCCGAATCCATCATGACCGGGCATGGCTTTGAGATGCTCGGCAATTTTCTGGACTTACCACCCCGGCGCTTCGCGCCTCCCCTCCTTGGAGGGGAATTTGTGAAAAGAGGATCCGTCTTATGAGCATCACGGCACAAGAAGCCCTGCAACGCACCATTGAGCACCGCGAGATTTTCTATGATGAAATGCTCGATTTGATGCGCCAGATCATGTCCGGGGAACTATCGCCGGTCATGTCCGCCGCTATTCTCACCGGCCTGCGAGTAAAGAAAGAAACCATCGGTGAGATCGCCGCCGCAGCCGCCGTGCTGCGCGAAATGGCCATCAAGGTGAAAGTGCCCCCACCCGACGACAACTTTATCGACATCGTTGGGACGGGCGGCGACGGTTCGCACACCTTCAACATCTCCACCACCAGTTCCTTCGTCATTGCCGCCGCCGGGGCGCGGGTCGCCAAACATGGCAACCGTGGCGTGTCCTCGAAATCCGGCGCGGCGGATGCCATCGAAGCGCTCGGGGGCAACCTCGCACTCGGCGCACAACAGGTGGCCGACTGCATCGCCAGTACGGGATTGGGTTTCATGTTCGCACCAAATTTCCATGCCGCAATGAAGAACATTGCCCCCGTGCGGCGCGAAATGGGCGTGCGCACCATCTTCAATATTCTCGGGCCGCTCATCAATCCGGCGGACGCCCCCAACGCGCTGATCGGCGTGTTCCACCCCGACCTCGTGGGCATCCTCGTGCGGGTGATGGAACGCCTCGGCAGCAAGCACGTCGTCGTGGTGCATGGCCTGGACGGCGTCGACGAAATCAGCCTGGGCGCGGCGACGATGGTTGGCGAACTGAAAGACGGCGTCGTTGCCGAATACAGCATCCATCCCGAAGATTTCGGCATCCGTATGGCCGGAACCCGCAACCTCCGGGTCGAGACGACCGAACAATCCATAGCGATGCTGCGCGCCGTGCTCGATAACCAGCCTGGACCTGCCCGTGACATCGTAACCTTCAATTCCGGCGTAGCGCTTTACGCCGCCAACGTGGCCGATACCATTGCAGACGGTATCGCGTGCGCGGCTGAAGTAATCGAAAGCGGCGCGGCGAAAACCAAACTGGAGGAGTTCGTGCGGTTTAACCAAAGCTGCCATTGAGGGAGCAATTACGGCAGAATTCGTCTTTCGGTTCTTGTCTCGACCCAATCCTCGAAGGAACACACCTTGAGCGCCAAAACTTTCATTCCGCCCTCTGCCGGTTCCCGCCTCCTGATGTCCGGTAACGAAGCCATTGCCCGCGCCGTGTGGGATGCGGGCGTGCGCGTCGCCGCCGCTTATCCCGGCACCCCCTCCACGGAAATCCTGGAGAACGTCACGCGTTATCCCGACCTCTATACCGAATGGTCAGTGAATGAAAAAGTCTCGCTTGAAGTCGCCATTGGCGCGTCCATTACCGGAGCCCGCAGTTTTTGCGCGATGAAGCATGTGGGCTTGAACGTTGCCTCCGACGCCTTGATGACGCTCACGCTTACCGGCGTAGTCGGTGGGCTGGTCATTGCCGTGGCCGATGACGTGGGGTTTTCCTCTTCGCAAAATGAACAGGATTCGCGCTTCTGGGGACGTTTCGCGCACCTGCCCATCATGGAGCCTTCCGATTCGCAGGAAGCCTACGAGATGACTCTGGCCGCCTTCGCGCTCTCGGAAAAGTTCAACGCCCCGGTCATCCTGCGGCTCACCACCCGCATTTGCCATGTGAAATGCCCGGTCGAAGTCGGCACGCGCGAAGTCAGGCGCGCTGCCAATGGCTTCGTCAAAAACCCCGCGCGCTGGGTGATGGTTCCCGCCAACGCGCAAAAGCGCATGCCCGAACTTTTCGCACGCAAAGGCGCGCTCCTCGAAGAGTCCGCAATAAGCGCCTTCAACCGGCTGGAACCCGGCAGCGACAGGCGTGTCGGTTTCGTCACCTCCGGCCCCGCCTACATGCACGTGCGCGAAGCCTTCCCTGATGCCCCCGTCCTCAAACTCGGCATTTCCTACCCCGTCCCGATGAACAAAGTGCGGGAACTCGCCGCCCAGGTGGACACCCTGGTCGTCGTCGAGGAAACCGAACAACTGCTCGAAACCGAAATCCGCGCCGAAGGTATCCAGGCGCGCGGCAAAGACCTTCTCCCCACTGCAGGGGAGATGCCCCCGCACATCCTGAAAAAACATCTTACCCCCCTCTTCCCGGAACTGCGGGATGCCTTTGAGGCAGCCGCGCCAATGCCTGCCCCGCTGCAGGTCTTCCCACGTCCGCCTACGATGTGTGCGGCCTGCCCGCACATGGGCGCGTACTACACTCTCTCTCAGTTGCGTAATGTCACCATCGCGGGCGACATTGGCTGTTACACCCTTGGCGCGGGCCACCCCTGGAACGCGCTCGACACCACCATCTGCATGGGGGCGTCGATGGGCATAGCGCTCGGCATGGACAAGGGACGCGGGCCGGACGACGAAAAGAAAAACATCGTCGCCGTCATCGGCGATTCCACCTTCATGCACATGGGCATGCAGGGCCTGCTCGATATTGCCTACAACCGGGGCAACGTCACCGTCCTTCTGCTCGACAACCGCACCGTCGGCATGACCGGCGGACAGGACAACCCCGCCAGCGGGCGCGACATTCATGGCGAAGAAGCGCCACGGATAAGCTTCGCCAAAGTGGTCGAATCCCTTGGCATCGACCCTGAACATATCCACGTGCTCGATCCCTACGTGCTGCCCGTCCTCTTCAAGACCCTGCGTGAAGAGATCAAGCACAACGGCCCCTCGGTCATCATCACCAACCGCCCCTGCGTGCTGATCGACGATTACAAGGCACAGCCCGCTTACGAAGTCTTTGAAGACAAATGCACCGGCTGCGGCAACTGCGTAGAAATCGGCTGCCCGGCCATCCACGTCACCCGCCGCGAAAAAGCCGTCAAACCTTCTGGTAAGGAAGTAGAACTGTCATTCGTCAAAATCGAAACGGCAGCCTGTACCGGCTGCGGCCTGTGCCTGCAACCCTGCGCGCCGGATGCCATCAAACCGGCAAAACCGAAGGCGATGAAGGTGGAGTTTGTGTGAAAAAATTCGACTCAGAAGCTCGACGCCGCAAGGCTTTCTGGGGTGCGCCCGCAGGACGGCACGCTTTCAGGGTAATGACAGCCGTCTGCTGTATGCTAATGGCATGCGAAAATCACGCGCAGGTTGACCCGGCGGTCAGCGGGGAACCTCCCGGCTACACCCATGTCCCTCCCTCCACACGGCAGGACATTTTGAAAAAGGCTGCCATGCTTTTCAAGGCCGCCACCGGTTGCAGCTACATCGAGCGGGTGGACGTTTCGGTCAAGAACATCAGGATGATGTTCTCGGAGAAAATCCTGAACGGGGAAACTCTCCAGCCCCTGCCCTCCGGCGGGTTCCTGCTGGACGAACAGGAAATCCCCCCTAGCGATTACGTGCAGGAAAACGACGAACTCTGGCAGGTTGCCGGTTGCAAAACCCATCGCGATTTCACCGTGAAAATATTCGGGGACGACAAGGGGATCACTTATTTCAGCGTTTTCGACCCTGAAAAGCACCCAGCTCCCAAAGAGTAAAATCAAATTCTTTATGGAAACGCTGATTTATTCCATCCGGGCATCGCAGGTGCGGGTTTCAAACACGTCCATGTCCGTTCGTCGGCTTGCAGACCATGTGTCAGGCTATGTTTTGGGCGGGTTTGAAACCCGCACCTGCGATGCCAGAACGCTCAGGA
>WREK01000059.1 GCA_009779355.1 Betaproteobacteria bacterium
GGAGAAACCGTCAGCGCACGCCAATTGTACCAAAATGAAATGCGCCGCCCATACCTATAAATCAATCTATTTTGTATAAATTCGCGTACATTTGAGTAAATTTCATGCGAACTGTTCAAACCCCACCCCTCGCTACATGCTCAGTTTTCGGTCGGCGTGAACAGACAATGTCAGTTTTTGAATTATTTGCTCGCTCACGCCGTATGCGTTAGCCTCATATCTTTCGTCTTTCTTTTAATTGCGCTGCCCGCTGCAACATGAGCAAACCCATCCCAAAAACACAGGAAGAGATAAAGGAAATGCGCACCGCCTGCCGTCTGGCGGCGGAAGTACTTGATTACATTGAGCCCTTCGTCCAGGCTGGCGTCACGACCGCCAAACTGGATCGCTTGTGCCATGAATATATGGAAAAGACGCAGCACACGATCTCCGCCACGCTCAACTACGCGCCTCCGGGTTATTCTCCCTACCCTGCTTCGATCTGCACTTCGCTCAATCATCAGGTCTGCCACGGTATCCCTGGGGAGAAGTCGCTGAAGAAAGGCGACATCCTCAATATCGACGTTACCATCATTTCCCCGGCGGGTTTTTATGGCGATACCAGCCGGATGTTCATCATCGGCGACGCTTCTATCCTCGCCAGACGCCTGTGCCAGGTAACTTACGAATGCATGTGGCTCGGCATCGCCGCCGTACGGCCCGGTGGACGCCTGGGCGATATCGGTCACGTCATTCAACAGCATGCCGAAAGCAATGGCTTTACGGTAGTGCGTGAATTCTGTGGGCATGGCATCGGGCGCAAGTTCCACGAAGAACCGCAGGTGCTGCACTACGGACAACCGAATACGGGAGTCGAACTTCAATCCGGAATGATCTTCACCATCGAGCCAATGATCAACGCGGGCAAGGCGGCCATTTCGGAACTGTCCGACGGTTGGACGATCGTTACCCGCGACCGCAGCCTGTCGGCGCAATGGGAACATACGGTGCTCGTCACCGAGGGCGGCGTGGAAGTCCTGTCACTGTCTGCCGCCTGCCCGTTGCCGCCCAAGCTGGCATCGAGAACGCTTGCCACGGCCACCGCCAGCGCGATTGCCGCACTGCCCCCGGCTCCCACCCATGAACCACCACGTTGAAAGCCGCAAGGCTGCCGACAAACCCGACAACCCGATTCCCGGATTACAGCGGGCAGTTGCCGCCGGACGCAAACGTATCGAGGCAGGACGTGCTTCCCTGCGAACCGCCTACGAGGCCAAACCTCTGGCCACGCAACTGCTGCACGGACATGTTGCACTAGTCGACGCGGTGCTCGTCCGGCTTTGGAAAACATGCCATATGCCCGCGAGGGCCGCGCTGGTAGCAGTGGGCGGTTACGGGCGCGGCGAATTGTTTCCGTACTCCGATGTCGACCTGCTGATCCTCCTGCCTGAACCGTCCAGTAATGACTTGAAAGCGAGACTCTCGGTGCTGGTCGGTGCGCTGTGGGACGTGGGGCTTGCTATCTCCCACAGCGTGCGCACTATCGACGAATGTATGGACGCGGCGCAGGCCAATATCACGGTGCAAACCACCTTGCTGGAGTCCCGCCTGCTCACGGGTGACGCCGCCTTGTTTCAACAGTTTCGGATGCGCTACCGGGCGCAAATCGACGTGCGCGAGTTCTTCCGTGCCAAGTTGTTTGAGCGCGACCAACGCTACGCGCGCTACAACGACACCCCTTTTGCGCTGGAACCCAACTGCAAGGAAAGCCCCGGCGGCCTGCGTGACCTGCAACTGCTTGGCTGGATTGCGCGTGCCGCCAGGTTGGGGCACAAATGGCTGGAACTGACCCGTCATCAACTGATTACCGGCAGTGAAGCGAGCAACCTGCGCAGCGGGGAACGCTTCCTGCAAAACATACGCATCCGCCTGCACTATCTGGCGGGCCGCGCTGAAGACCGCCTGCTGTTCGACTACCAGGAACGCCTTGCCAACATAATGAGTTTCAAAGCCACCGCCACCAGGCGCGCTTCGGAAATCATGATGCAGCGTTACTATCTGACGGCCAAAAAGCTCACTCAGATCAACAGCATCCTGCTTCAGAACTACAGTGATGAATTTTTTTCGGGGTCTGGATTCCCGTCAATCGTCATCAACGAGCGTTTTCAATCCACACGCGAACTACTCGACATACGCGACGAAACGGTTTTCAAGCAACACCCCGGCGCCATGCTCGAATGCTTCCTGCTGATGCAAAAGCGCTCTGAACTCAAGGGCATGACCGCGCGCACTTTGCGGTCGCTCTGGATCAACCGCACCCGAATCAATACCGCGTTCCGCGCCGACCCCTCCAACCGCGCAAAATTTATCGATATCCTCCAGCAGAAGCGCGGCATCCTCCATGCTTTCCGCGGAATGAACCAGTCCGACATCCTGGCGCGCTATCTGCCGGCTTGGCGAAAAATCCTCTGCCAGATGCAGCACGACCTGTTTCATGCTTATACCGTGGATCAGCACACGCTCCAGGTATTACGCAACATGCGCCGTTTTACGATGGGCAAACACGCCCACGAGCACCCGTTCATGACCGGCCTGATGCTCGGGTTCGAGCGCCACTGGCTGCTCTACGTTGCCGCGCTCTTCCACGACATTGCCAAGGGGCGCGGCGGCAACCACTCCATCCTGGGCATGGATGACGCGCGTGAATTCTGCGAAAACCACGGGATGGAAGCCGAAGACACCGAACTTGTCGTCTGGCTGGTGTGCAACCACCTCATCATGTCGCATACCGCGCAGAAAAAAGACACCTCCGACCCGCAAACCATCCAGGATTTCGCTGCCCTCGTCGGCAATGAACGACGGCTCACGGCGCTGTACCTCCTTACCCACGCCGATATCCGCGGGACCGGCCCCAAGGTCTGGAACGGCTGGAAAGCCAGGTTGCTTCAGGATTTCTTTCTAGCCACACAGCGCCTGTTGCGCGGGGCCACGCCGCAACAGGCGCTACGCCAGGATGAGCGCGTCGCTGAAGCCCGCCGGTTGCTACGCTCCTACGGCCTGAGTTCCGGTGCCGAAGATGCCCTGTGGTCACAAGTCGATACGGTTTATTTCATGCGTTACTCGTCCGACGAAATTGCCTGGCATGCGCGAATGCTTCACTCCCAGGCCGAATCTGCCGATCCGGTCGTCAAGGCGCAAGTACTGGACAACAACGGCGGCGTGCAGGTCATGGTGTACGCGCCGGATCAGAAGGAACTGTTCATGCGCCTGACCGGGTTTTTCTGCCGCATGGGACTCTCCATCCTGGACGCCAGGGTATATACCACCCGGCACGGCCACGCGCTCGACGGCTTCACCCTGCAAAACCCAACCGGTGACGAGCACTACCACGACATCATCCCGCTGATCGAACATGAACTGACACTTGCCCTGCAAAACCCTGGAAAGATCACACGCCCGCCGCCGGTTCTCCTTTCGCGTCAGGTTCGGCACTTCCCGGTCACACCCCTCGTTAGCCTGAACGCCGACGAAACGGGCCGCCATCACATCCTGACGATTGTCGCTGCAGACCGCCCTGGCCTGCTGTTCGACATTGCCGAAGTACTGGCTACACACGGCATCAGCCTGGAAATCGCCAAGATCACCACCCTCGGCCAGCGCGTGGAAGACAATTTCCTTCTCACCGGCGGCGGGCTGGAGCAGGAATCACGCGCCATCCAAATCGAACGGGAACTGCTGGAACGGCTCCGGCTTTGACAGGCGCCTCCCTCTTGAGGCAGGGCGGTTGCACCTGACACTCGGATTTGTTGTATCGGCCAGCGAATATCTTTTGCTAGTATGTTCCTGTGCCTGTCGCCATTATGGCAACGGCCAGCTTTGGGATTTTCGCGTTGTGTAACAGGTCAGCCAAGAAAAATTAGCATGTTCGTAAAGCAAAACATCAGGGCAGCCGCCTTCCTGCTGCTCATCATCTTAGGCACGGTCGGCGCAATCGGCAGGGAAAGTGTTACCAAGAAGGTTGTACAGGGCATCAGCGACCGCCCTGTGGCAATTCAACACAACGGAACCATCGAATACGGATTCTCACCGAACGAGGGCGCGGAGAAACTGGTGCTGAAGGTAATCAATTCGGCACAATCGGAAATTCGGATGATGGCCTATACGATAACCTCGGCGCCAGTCGTTAAGGCGCTGATCGCGGCCCGTCACAGAGGTGTTGATGTTGCCATCATCTCCGATCACAAAAGCAACGTCGTCCGGGATAAATCGGGCAATGCGCGGGCGGCACTATCGGCTCTGGTCAATGCAGGATGTCGCGTGAGGACGGTATCGGCCTATCCGATCCATCACGATAAGACAATCATCGTTGACCGCGAGACTGTCCAGACCGGCAGTTTCAATTACAGCAGATCCGCCGCCATCGGGAACAGCGAAAACGTGCTCGTGGTCTGGAAAAACGCGGAACTGTCCAAGGACTATCTGGAACACTGGTACAGCCGCTTTTCGCGCGGAATAGACTACAGGGCACAGTACTGACCTGTCGGGCACATTGGATGCCGTAGGGACAGGAGGAATCTGTCCCGTTAACTTATGCGGTTTTTATAAATTGAAAGGACGATTCCCCAAAAAAGGGGCTTTTCAGCCCCCCTTTTCAGCCCCCCCCTCCCCCCGCATGAGGAAGTTCCACGCTGTGTTACTGCAATTATTGCTCCCGGCGACGCGCCACGGCACCGATCATGCCAAGGCCGGCCAGCAGCATGGCGTAGGTTTCGGGTTCCGGGATAGCCGTGAGGTTCTGGAGGGAGCCTTGCCTCACGTTCTGCATCGTAAAGGTGAAGTCGGACGTCCCAAACGACCCGAAGCTGACGAATGTCTTGCCTGTACCATCGAGGTTGAAAATCGCCCCCGCATCATAGCCTTTGACACCAGCGTAGTAAGTGTTGCCATCCGCTTCAAGTTTGAAGATGAGCGCCGCATCATTGGGCGGCAAATAGAGACCGCCATTGTTGGCGTTCAAATTGTCACATCCGTTACAGATCACATCAACCCATCTGTAATACGGCTGACCATCCGTTACTGACATATACGAGAGAGTGAAGTCTGCATGAGTGGTTTTTATCAGTTCAAACTTTACGAATTGTGCCCCTTGTCCCACGATTGGGTTGTCGTACTCGAATCCTGGATTTTCAACCCAAACATTCGCCGAAGCGGTCAAAGAAACGACGGACAGTAACAAAGGTGTTAGTAGTTTACGCATGCTGACTCCATTGAAGCTAGTTAGTGAATGCCTTGCAGGCGTTTATTTCTAAGCAAAAAATATACCATAATTATAACTATTTGAATATATTGAAAAATTTCATTTTTAAAAAGATAATGTAAGAAAAGCCGACTCAATTATTGCAAAATTAACCAGTTTTTATTATGATTTATACGCATGCGGTTTATACTAGAATGTTTGTTATTGCCTATAATTTATAGGGTTAAAGATATCCAGTATATAGATATAATATGTAAAAAAAACCGACTCAATTTTTATAAGATTTTTACGCTGCAAGCTTCGGATTTTACTAATAGAGAAGCTACTATTGCGCTGCTTGCATTTTTATTGATGGAACCGTCTTATTGTGAGGATATCTTTTTACAAGCACATTAAAACTCAGAGATTCATAAAAAAGGGAAGTAAATATTTAACGTGTAAGCGTAAGTACTGGCGAAGAGCGGAGCGACATGGCAATCCAGGAGCGTTTACATAGCGCGAAGCGCCCTGGACAGAAATTTGCGATGCTCTCGCATCAGGCGATACAACCGTCGGAGGGCGCCGCTTCGCGGCTTGTCTGGCCTACATCAGCATTTGATTTGCATGCCAAGGGGCAGAGTGGTTGCGCAAATCACAATATGCATAAATTATAGGATGGGGTGAGCAAGGCGAACCCCGGCGTTAGCAGGCAAAAGGCGGGGTGTTGCCTGTTGGGTATCGCTTCACTCACCCCAACCTATATGGGATATGGCAAACAGGTGCAGTCGCCCTGACAAAAAAAAGGGGGCCTTTCGGCCCCAGTGCAAGGAAGTTTCACGTTGCGATACTGCAATTATTGCTTCCGGCGGCGCGCTACGGCACCGACCATGCCAAGGCCGACCAGCAGCATGGCGTAGGTTTCAGGTTCCGGGATAGCGGCAGCAGATCCTTGCTTCAAGCCATTGACACCGAAGGTGAAGACGGTGTTTCCAGCGTCGTTCATGAAGCTGATGGTCGTAAGGATATTCTGGTACGTGTTGTAGTAGTTGCCCTGGGTGCCGAAAGCCGCCGTCGCAAGACTGTCTTTAAAGCCGGCGGTATAAGTATTGCCACCCGCTATGAGTTGGAAGACGATATTGTCGCCAGCGGCAAGTGGATACTTGTTAAGATAATTTGGATAGCCTGTGTCCGGAACGTATGTTGAGGACAAAGGCAGATCCCACCATGTCACTTGGGAATTTTCTACTTTTCCTATTTGAAAAACGAAGCTGTCGGCACCGGTGTAGTTTTGTGACCCCCAGATGGCGACGTCCCCATTATTGGGATTAGCGATAGTGTCGTACGTGAACCCTGTCGCAGCCGAAGCGGCCAGAGGGGCAATCGAGAGCAACAAGGTTGCAAGTAGTTTGCGCATAGAATAACTCCATTAAAATTATTTGAAACACCCAATAGGCACTTATCCCCTGCAAAAAGCATGCCACAAGTACAACTATTTGATTATTTTGAAATATTTATTTTTTAGCCAGAATAATGTAAGAAAAGATGACTCAACCGTTATTAAATTATCCAATTTTTATTGCTGTTTGTACGCATACGGTTTACACTAGTATTTTTTATTATCGCTTATAATTTGTGAGATTAATAAGATTTGATATGCGAACAATATAATGTAAAAAATCCCGACTCAAGTTTTGATAAAACTATACACCGTAAGTTTCGGATAATACTTATATAGGTACAGTTAATTTTATTTCTACCTATATAAGTGCGTATGCACGGCAGCAGGGGGCGTTGCCTGTGAAAACCCCAACATCATTATACTATTGTGATGCATAGTTCTTTTGCCGGGGTAAACAAAAAAGGCTCCGAGAGCGAATTAACCCCAAAAAGTCGGACACCCGTCTAACTCTTGGGGCAGCCTCACTCACTCATCTCAATCAAATCACAAACGTGGCCTTTCCAGGCACGAACACATCCTCCAAATACATCCTCTATGTTGTTAAACCCGGTAAAATCCTTATCTTCCGCGCTACGGCGCGCTCGATAGCAAGCAAATCATGCCACCGGATAAACCTAATTTTCAGCAAATCATCCTGACGCTCCAAGAGTTTTGGGGCAAAAAGGGCTGTGCCCTGTTACAACCTTACGACATGGAAGTTGGCGCAGGTACGAGCCACACCGCCACTTTCCTGCGCGCCATCGGGCCAGAACCCTGGCGTGCCGCCTATGTGCAGCCGTCGCGCCGCCCCAAAGACGGGCGCTACGGCGAAAACCCCAACCGGATGCAGCATTACTATCAGTACCAGGTCGTGCTGAAACCCGCACCGATCGATATTCTCGACATTTACCTCGCTTCGCTCGAAGCGCTGGGGTTCGACCTGAAAAAGAACGATGTGCGCTTCGTCGAGGACGACTGGGAAAACCCCACGCTGGGCGCCTGGGGGCTGGGTTGGGAAGTATGGATGAACGGCATGGAAGTCACGCAGTTCACGTATTTCCAGCAAGTTGGCGGAATTGACTGCAAGCCCATCACCGGCGAGATCACCTACGGGCTGGAGCGCCTGGCAATGTACCTGCAAGGCGTGGAAAACGTCTTTGAGCTTGTCTGGACGAAAGGACTGACCTATGGCGATGTCTATCACCAGAACGAAGTCGAGCAGTCGGCCTACAACTTCGAGCACTCGGATACCGCTTTCCTGTTCGATGCCTTCAGTGCCCACGAGAGGCAAGCCGGATACCTGATGGATGCGCAACTGGCCCTGCCTGCTTACGAACAGGTGTTGAAAGCCGCGCACACCTTCAACCTGCTCGATGCGCGTGGCGCGATTTCCGTCACCGAGCGGGCTGCCTATATCGGACGCATCCGCAATCTGGCGCGGAGCGTTGCACAAAGTTATCTGAATTCCCGCGCCCGGCTGGGCTTTCCGATGGCGCGCAAAGACCGGGCCAAGGAAGTGCTCGGTCAAATTGAACGGAGCGTTGCCCGCACATGAATGCCCAAAACCTGCTCGTCGAAATCCTTGTTGAAGAGCTTCCACCCAAGGCGCTCGAATCCTTGGGCGAGAGTTTTGCTGGCTTGCTGGCCGCCTCCCTGAAACGAGACGGGCTGGCTTTGGAAAGCGCCACCGCCACCGCTTACGCCACGCCAAGGCGCCTTGCCGCGCACATTACCGGAGTGTCCGCCACTGCCGCCGACAGGGCTGTTTCGCAAAAACTGATGCCGACCTCCGTCGGGCTGGATGCGGCGGGTGCGCCCACGCCTGCGCTGCTGAAAAAACTTGCGTCCCTGGGCGCGGATGCGTCCGCCGTCGAAGGGCTGCGCCGGGAGAGCGACGGCAAGGGCGAAGTCTTGTTTTTTGACAGTACCGTCAAGGGCGCAACGCTGACCGAGGGACTGCAAAAAGCCATCGGAGCCGCATTGACCGCATTGCCGATCCCGAAGGTAATGAGCTACCAACTGGCCGATGGTTGGACGACCGTCAATTTCGTGCGCCCCGCGCATGGGCTGCTTGCCGTACACGGCGCGATGGCCGTACCGGTTTCCGTGCTTGGCCTACGTTCCGGCAAGACGACACATGGGCACCGCTTTGAGGGGGGCAGTGACCCCATTAGCGTCGAACACGCCGACTATTACGCCAGGACTCTGCTCGATAGGGGCGCAGTCATCGCTTCCTTCGCCGAGCGCCGTGCCGAAATTGCCCGCCAGTTGGATGCCGCCGCCGCAAAGGCCGGCCCCGGCCTGCGCCCGGTGGAAGACGCTGCGCTGCTCAACGAAGTGACCGCGCTGGTCGAACGGCCCAACGTGCTCATCGGGCAATTCGACCCGGAATTCCTGGAAGTGCCGCAGGAGTGCCTGATCCTCACGATGAAGGCAAACCAGAAATACTTCCCGCTGCTGGATACCGCCGGAAAACTGACCCATCTTTTCCTGATCGTCAGCAACCTTTCGCCCTCTGACCCTTCCGCCATCATCAGCGGCAACGAGCGCGTGGTACGCCCCCGGCTGGCCGATGCCAAGTTCTTTTTCGACCAGGATCGCAAAAAGACGCTGGAATCACGCGTCCCGGCACTGGAAAAAGTCGTCTATCACAACAAACTCGGCAGCCAGTTGGAACGTAGCGAACGGGTAGCCGCTATCGTCCGCGACATTGCCAAGAAACTGCCGAAAGGTTCCATCCCTGCGGAAAAGGCTGCGCAGGCCGTGCAGGCCGCACAGCTTGCCAAGGCCGACCTGCTCACGGACATGGTAGGTGAATTCCCCGAATTGCAAGGCATCATGGGCCGCTATTACGCCTTGGGCGACGGTTTGTCCGAAGACATTGCCGATGCCATCGAAGATCACTACAAACCGCGTTTCGCGGGCGATACCCTCCCGCGCGGCAAGGTTGGCATGATTGTTGCCCTGGCGGACAAGCTGGAGACGCTCACGGGTATGTTCAGCATCGGGCAGGCGCCCACGGGCGACAAAGACCCCTTCGCACTACGCCGCCATGCTCTTGGCGTCATCCGAATACTATCGGAAGGAGGTTTGGACGTACCTCTTTCCTCCCTGCTCGACCTTGCGGCAGCCTGCTTTGCAAAGTCTTCCAAGAAAAATAAGAAGGCCGCGCAAGAAGCAAATATAAATATTGATACCGGGAAACTTAAGGAATTCATCTTCGACCGCCTCGCTGTCAACCTGCGCGAACAAGGCTATACCGCGCGCGAAGTCGACTCGGTGCTTTGCCTTACCCCACAACTGCTTTCCGACATTCCCAAACGCCTCAAGGCTGTACGCGACTTTCTGTCCCTGCCTCAAGCCGATGTGCTTGCTGCTGCCAACAAGCGCGTTGGCAACATCCTGAAAAAAGCCGCGGAGGACACGGATGCACAACTCGATCCCGCCCTGTTGCAGGAACCTGCCGAAATCGCGCTCTCCGAAGCGCTAAAGCGGCTCGTGCCGCAGGCAGACGCTGAGTTCATACAAGGCGATTACAGTCGTTCCCTGCAAACGCTTGCAGCCCTGCGCGATCTCATAGACGAGTTTTTCGACAAAGTCCTGGTCAACGCCGAAAACTCGGCCCTGCGCGCCAACCGCCTGATCCTGCTTGACCGATTGCACAACGCGATGAACAAGGTTGCCGACCTTTCACGGCTGTCGGGTTGAACGTCCCGGGAGGGTTTTCGCTATGAAACTTATCATTCTCGACCGCGACGGGGTCATCAATTACGACTCTGAACAATTCATCAAGTCACCCGACGAATGGCGTCCCATCCCTGGATCACTGGAGGCCATCGCGCTTCTCAACCGTTGGGGCTGGCGGGCCGTAGTGGCTTCCAACCAGTCCGGGGTAGGTCGCGGCCTCTTCGACATGGATACGCTCAACGCCATTCACGACAAGATGCTGAAAAGCCTTGCCCAGGTGGGGGGACGGATCGACGCTATCTTTTTCTGCCCGCACCCGGCGGATTCCACCTGCAATTGCCGCAAGCCCAAACCGGGGCTGCTCATCGACATCAGAGAACGTTTCCACGTCGACCTGACCAACGTGCCGATAGTGGGCGATAGCCTGCGCGACCTGCAAGCAGCCGAAGCAGTAGGCGGCCTGCCCTATCTGGTGTTGACCGGCAAGGGCGCGAAAACGCAAAAAGATCCACAATTACCGCCACAGACTTTGGTTTTCGACGACCTTGCAAGCGTGGCTGCCCACCTGATTTCTTGAAAAGCAAGCGTTTCCATGTTTCAATCCACGCCCGTGCCCGGGCGACAAAAGCGCTTGAAAGAGGTTACGCCTCTCCCAAGCGAGATTATCCCTCTAACAGGATGTTCAAAAACTATTTTTTCAGATGCCAGAGTCCACAAAACGGGTCAAAATAAGTCCGAAAAACAGCTTTACAAGGTAGTTTTCGGTCATTTCTGGCCTTGTAGACATAGGTTTCTCCAGTGCTTCAGACTTTTTGAGCATCCTGCTAAAGGGGGAGGTTTCTAACCGTGGTTTGTTTTTGATGAAATTCATCCGTTCCTCCGTTTTTTTGCTGGCTGCATCCCTGGCAACGATATACTTCGGCTCGGTGGGCATGGTCGGGTGGTGTATCGGCTTGAAGCCGCTGACCCGCCACCGCCTGGTGACGAAGGGGTGGATTTTCGTGATGATGTGGCTTATCCGCCATCTTCTCGGCATCGGGCTTCGCGTGATCGGCCAGGAAAACATCCCCGCTGGCCCAGCGGTCATCATCTCCAAGCACCAGTCGGCCTGGGAAACCATCGGCCTGCAGGCCATTTTCCCGCCGCTGAGCTTCATCCTCAAACGCGAACTGCTTAAGATTCCTTTCCTGGGTTGGGGGCTGGCTACAATTCGTTCCATTGCCATTGACCGCAAGGCGGGCAAGGACGCGCTTTCACAAGTCGTCGAACAGGGACGCGAGCGTTTGAAGGAAGGGCTATGGGTAGCGGTATTCCCGGAAGGCACGCGGGTTGCACCGGGTGCGCGCGGACGCTACCGTCCCGGCGGCGCTTTCCTCGCCAAGCGCGCCGGAGTGTCGGTCGTTCCCGTTGCACACAACGCGGGTGAATTCTGGCGGCGGCAGGCATTTCTGAAACATCCGGGTGAAGTCGTCGTCAGCATCGGCCCCGTGATCGAAGTCAAGGGCGTCAAGGCCGAAGAAATCAACCGTCGCGCCAGCGAATGGATCGAAAACGAAATGACCCGCCTGTTCCCCCACCATTTCCTTGGCGGCGAGCAGGAACAACAGGCAGAGGATGGGGAAGAGGTGCTTTGACTGGCGCAGAGGCGTCCGAACCCTCCGACTTGCAGCACAGTATCGCAATAGATACGGCGGGCAGCCTCTATGTAACCGATGGTAGCAGCAATCTCATCCGCAAACTGGGCGGGTAAACCTTCTTCGAAAGGAGAATAACCGTAAGCGCTCATATGGGCGATTACGTTGCTATTGCGCCTTATAGCTAACAATTCCTGAGCGTTCTGGCATCGCAGGTGCGGGTTTCAAACCCGCCCAAAACATAGCCTGACACATAGCCTGCAAGCCGACGAACGGACATGGACGTGTTTGAAACCCGCACCTGCGCTGCCCGGATGGAATAAATCAGCGTATCC
>WREK01000060.1 GCA_009779355.1 Betaproteobacteria bacterium
CCAGGACATGCGCGAACTGCTGTCTTCGGATACCCCCGAAGCCCGCGAGGCGGTCGATCTCTTCTGCTATCGGATCGCCCGCGAAATAGGCTCGCTCGCGGCAGCGGCAGGCGGGCTCGACGCGTTGGTCTTTACCGGCGGCATCGGTGAAAACGCCGTTGCTATCCGCGAGCGTGTCTGTGCCCTCTCGGCCTGGATTGGCGTCGACATCGACCTGGAAGCCAACAACGAAAGCAAGCTGCGCATCGACAGCCCGAAGAGCCGCGTTGCCGTCGCCATCGTGCCCACCAACGAAGAAGGCATGATCGCCCGCTACACGGCCGAAATATTGAATCTTTAAAAACTTTTACGGAGGGAGGCACTCATGGGCTACAAAGTCCCCATCGGCATCTCGAACAAGCACTTGCATCTGTCCGAGCAAGCCCTGGCAACGCTGTTTGGCGAGGGTCACAAGCTCACGCCGTATAAAGAGCTCGTTCAGCCGGGGCAATATGCCGCACACGAACAGGTCGACATCGTCGGCCCCAAGGGTTCGTTCAAAAACATGCGCGTCATCGGCCCAATCCGCCCGCAAACGCAGGTCGAAGTTTCACTGACGGATGCGCGCGTGCTTGGCATCGACCCCCCTGTACGGGAATCCGGCAAGCTGGATGGTTCTCCCGGCGTCAAGCTTGTTGGCCCCAAGGGCGAAATTGAACTGGATTTCGGCGCAATCGTGGCACTGCGCCATATCCATCTCTCGCCGGAGCAGGCTAAAGAAGCGGGGCTTAAGGATAAGGATCTCGTCGACGTCAAAACCGTCGGTAAAAGGCCGCTGATTTTTGAAGACGTGCTCATCCGGTCTGGCGATGGACACTTCCGCGAGTTCCATATCGATACCGATGAAGCCAACGCGGCGGGCATTGCCAACAACGACGAAGCGGAAATCATCAGGAAGAAATAACTGGAAGAGGGGAAACAGGAAGGGGTGGGGAGGCTCGCTTCCCCACCCCTCCCCCAGAAAGCCGAACCCCGGCCTTCAGGCCGGGATTCGGCTTTCTGGGGGAGGGGTGACAGGAGCGTTGTACGTAGTGCGCCAGCCAACCTCAACGCTTGCTGCGTGATGGCGCGGATTTGGGCTTCGCCTGTGGTTTGCCGTGCGACGGCGCGGGGTCGGCCTGCGGCGCTCCCGACCAGACCCACTCTATCAGTGCATCCTGCGCCTTTTTTGAGTTACCGGCTTCTGGATGATTGACCATCATCACTACGGCATGCCGTCGCCCTTTCTGATCGAGCACGTAGCCCGCGATGGCTTTTACGTCATTGATCGTGCCCGTTTTCAGGTGCGCCCGGCCAGCTGCCGGGCTATCGTTCAGGCGGCGACGCGCCGTGCCGTCGCGTCCAGCAACAGGTAGTGAGGCGACGAAATCCGGCATCCATGGACGCTTCCAGGCACGGATCAACAAGGTTCCAAGGCTGTCCGCACGGATGCGGGCGTTACGGGACAGGCCCGAACCATTGTCGATCTCCAACCCGGAAATTTCGATGCCTGCCTGAGCCAGACATTGACGTGCGGCTTCGTTCCCGGCTGTCACCATGTCGGTGGGCGCATTTGCATCCATATAGGCTTTGCGGGCTGTCGCAAGGCTTTCGCGCCCCACTTGAGCCAGCAATTGCCGGGCTATGACGTTGCTCGACCATTTGTTCATGGTGCGTACGATCTCGCCCAGCGGCACGGACTCGTCAGAAATCAAGACTCGTGCATCTTGAGGCATAACACCGTTTTTCACCTTCCCGCGCAGCTCGCCACCCAATTCCCACCACAAGGATTGCACCATCGCCACACCATAATCGGACGGCGCAA
The DNA here is from genome assembly GCA_009779355.1 of Betaproteobacteria bacterium. Lineage (GTDB taxonomy): Bacteria > Pseudomonadota > Gammaproteobacteria > Burkholderiales > Rhodocyclaceae > WRNU01. Next base: position 1,844 of record WREK01000060.1, read on the forward strand.
GCGGTGACGTGGCCCAGACGCGCGGCCCGCAACTGATAGGCAGGCTGCCCGTAAGTGTCAAACGGCCATTGTCCATCTGCGCGTCCAGATCACGATACCAGGGCTCGCAATTATTGCCGGAAGTCACAAGCTGGTTGTCGACCTTCACCCCTGACAACGGTGGCTCTACGACCACCCATACGGCGCCCCGCACACGGCTGCTGGGAAAAAGCGCCAACTCCTGCGTATTAAAATGGATCAGCAGCCCATCCCCGCCACTATTGTATGGACGCAGGCCACGCCCATCGAAGGCATAGGGATCGTGCTCGGGGAAAACCAGCGCCGAACTGTCGAGTACGATGTCGCCGCCGATACGGGAATAACCCATGCTGCGAAACCGTCGCATCATCCGCCAGAGACGCTCGTAGGTCAGCACTGGGTCGCCATCGCCTACCAGATAGACACTGCCCACCAAGGCGCCATCTTCCCGAGGGAGGCCAGTGATCGCGATGCGGGTCGTCCAGGTACGCTCTGGTCCAAGCACTTCCAGCGCAGCAAAGGTTGTGACCACCTTCATCACCGAGGCCGGATTCATCGGGCGTTCGGCATTGAGCGCCAATACGGGCTTTTTCGCGTCCACCGGTTGAACCCATACCGCTACCGCGTTTGCTGGGATGCGGGCGCGTTCGAGTTCCATGCTCACGGCGAACGGCAGGTATCCCACCGGGGCGGCCTGCGCAGGTGCCTGCGCAATGATGAAAAGCGCGAAGAGCAATACACCCGGCACAAAAGAGAAAAGGCAACGTGACCGGAACAATCTATGCGTAACCGATGTCGGTGCTAATGTAAAAAGCATCGCGCTGAAACCTGACATCATCATCGCCCCAACAAGAGTGAAATGATCGGATTTGGACATTACGACCGTACCGTTGCAGAAATTGTGAAAGAAATCGCGGTTTGCTGCGTTCTGCTCAAACTTGACTGGACGGACAGGATCCAAGTTCGAGCGCTGGCGCACGAATCCCTGCACTGCACATCCGAACAACGCCTCGCCATGCTGCGCGCCCCAGACGAACGGGCAAAAACGCAAGGCAAACTGTTCGCGCTTCTCATTTTGTTGCTTGATATCACACGCCAAGCCGCCCAGGCCGGTGTGCGGATCACATCCGACTCCGGCCTATGGCAGGCATTGGATCGGGCCTTCACCGAAGCCTACGGCTGGCTGGACGGCAACGCGCATTCCAGCGCGTAGAGCGATTCCATCGTTTCACGGGCACGTACAAGATGAACCGCTTGCCCGTCGACAAGTACTTCGGCAGCACGAGGGCGGGAATTGTAGTTGGAACTCATGCTCATCCCGTAAGCACCCGCTGACAGCAGCGCGAGCAAATCCCCCTCTTCCACGGCCAGGTCACGGTTGCGCGCAAGAAAATCCCCGCTCTCGCAGATCGGTCCCACGACATCGACAGTGCATTTCGGCACATCACGCGCGGCAACCTCTACCGCCGCATGCCAACCGTCGTAAAGCGAGGGGCGGAGCAGGTCATTCATTGCCGCGTCAACGATGGCGAAATTTTTTTCTTCCCCCCTTTTCAGATACTCGACCCGCGTGAGCAGCAGGCCAGCGTTCCCGGTAAGCGAACGCCCCGGCTCGAAACACAACTCTTCCGGCCTACCCTCAAAGAGTTTCAGCAACGGTGCAAGATAAGCGTCCACCGTTGGAGGGGACTCATCCCGATAGCGAATGCCCAACCCGCCACCAAGGTCGACGTGCTCCAGATGGATGCCCTCCCCCGCGAGTTGGTCGATGAGGCCAAGCACCCGGCGGGCGGCTTCCACCATCGGCGCCGAATCGAGCAGTTGCGAACCGATATGGCAGGCAATGCCACAGACACGCAGATGGGGTAAGGCTGCCGCACGCCGATAAAGCGTTTTGGCGTCTACAAACGCTACCCCAAATTTGTTGCCCCTCAGCCCCGTCGAAATATAAGGATGCGTTTTCGGATCGACATCCGGATTCACCCGTAGCGCAACGGGAGCCGTCCTATCCATCTGTGCCGCAACTTCGTTCAGCCGTTCAAGCTCGGTGGCGGATTCCACGTTGAAACAGCGAATCCTCGCCTCCAGCGCCTGGTGCATCTCCGCGCGGCTCTTGCCTACACCTGAGAACACCACACTATCCGCGCGCCCCCCTGCAGCCAACACTCGCGCCAGTTCCCCGCCTGAAACGATATCGAACCCTGCTCCAAGCTGTGCAAATACAGAGAGCACGCCAAGATTGGAATTCGCCTTGACTGCGCAACACACCAACGCCCGCCGCTCCCCAAGCGCGCGTCTGTACGCATCAAAAGCGTCCGTGAGCGCCGCGCGCGAATACACATACACCGGCGTGCCGAAACGCGCGGCAACATCGGCCAGGGCAACCTGTTCGATCAACAACCCGCGTGCACTGCGGGTAAGCGTCGGTATGGGAGATGAGAATTCCTGACTCATTTTTTACTCCAAGGCGTCAGTAGCAGGTGAATCAGAATCGGTGGAAGGCACATTATCGGAGGACGTGTCAGCGGGAACTGGATCGACAGACGGCAAATAGAGGGGACCCTTGATACCACAGGCTGACAAAAACAGGACACACGTTGCCGCGACCATCAATGCACGCATAAACAACCTCTCTGGTAAAATAGTGATGTTAACATGCACTCACCCAAGTGTACGGGCGTGCTGGGCATCGCATCAGCCGAAAGTGAAGCGATGCCCGTTGGGTCATTTAAACAAAATTGAGAAAGGATGAAGAAGATAACGCCAGGATCGGCGTAACTTAACTAACTATTTGTTTGCCCGAACGCTTTCCCTCTTCCGCGACTTGTCTGCGCTCTGCTTCAGCTTGCACGATGGGAGCGTTACCATGAAATTTGTCCATCTCACCTTTTCTCTTGAACAGACTGCTATCTTTATGAAATGAGTTCTAACTAGCTAATCAAACGTTATAATACTGCGCATGCAGGTGGTCGTATGGTCAGTGCAGCCTGGTCAGCTTCGTATCATCGACGATCCGGGGTTGCAACGGGCGGAAATCAGGATGGAAAACGATGAATCCTGCTCAGGTTTGGGATGCGCAGTCTGGGAACAGGCAAGGAACGAAACTGAAGAGCCAGATGTTTTTATAACGGCGTAGATATGGATGCTGCACAGAAGATCGAATTAATTGCTCCCAAAAGTGCGTTACCTCCTGGCACACGCCTGGAGGAGTATGTCATTTGCTCAGTTATTGGCGAGGGCGGTTTTGGTATCGTGTATCTGGCTCACGACACACGGCTGGACAGCAAAGTAGCCATCAAGGAATACCTCCCTGCCACGCTTGCCACGCGAACCGACCTGCACGTGGCTTGTCGCACCAGTTCCAAACGTGAATTATTTAAGAGGGGGCTAAGCCGTTTTGTCGAGGAAGCACGCACTCTCGCCAAATTTCGCCATCCGGGTCTGGTCGCCGTGTCGTGCCTTATCGAAGCCAACGGCACTGCCTATATGGTCATGCCTTATTACCGGGGCACAACCCTGCACGAGATGGTTCGTACTGGTTATCGGGCAAAAAATGCGAAAGAGCTGCTTTCCAATATTATGCTGCCTGTATTGGAGGGGTTGTTACGGATCCATTCGGTACAGTACTATCACTTAGATGTTTCCTCCGACAATATCCTCATCCTCGAAAACGGCGCGCCAGTCTTATTGGATTTTGGTTCTGCCAGACATATAGAACAAACAAATAGCGGCGACCCTTCCACGATCATTCTGAAACCTGGCTTCGCTCCCTTAGAACAGTACGGCGGGACAGAGCATCTGAAAGTTGGGGCCTGGACGGATATCTACGCAATTTCTGCGGTGGCCTATCAAGCCGTGACAGGCAAGATACCGATCATTTCCGTCGCCCGCGTAGTGGAAGACCAACTCACCCCATTGTCGTCCTTTGCATCTTCCGAATTGCCTGTGCGGCTATTAAAAGTCATTGAGGCGGGTTTGTCTGTTGAGCCGTCGCAACGTCCACAAAGCGTCGCCACATTTATTGATTCCCTGCAAACGGCGGCGATAGAGGACGTGCCGAAACAGTTCTTGTCCAAGCCCAGGCGTCCTTTGGCAGGTTCAGTTCTGGCGCCCATCGCGCAAGCCATAACCGCGATACGCACCAGGCTGCACTTGATGTTTGCCCATCTGTTTGCCAATTTGGCAAAGCTCACCAGCAAAACGTTAGCCAACGCGGATGCCAGGATGAAATCCGGGACGAATTGGCTGCTTAATGTGGCAACTTCCGCTACATCGAAAGCCAAAAATGCCACTATACGCACCATATCCGCACTTCAGAATGGCAAAAACAAACTTCTCGAAAAAACATCCACTGGACTTAAGCTCACCAGCAAAACGTTGGTCAACGCGGGCGCCAGGATGAAATCCGGGATGGTCTGGCTGCTTAACGGTGCAGTTTCCGTCACTTCAAAAACTGGAAATGCCACTATACGCACTATATCCACACTTCAGGATCTTTTTAAAAAAGCATTTACCAGAATCACAAGAAAGCCTTACTGGGTCGTGATTGGGGCAAGCTCGTTGCTGGCGGTTACTTTGTTGGGTTCGTTCTTTTTCTTCCCCAGAGGAGAAGGGGCTTCTGATATTACGGTGCTTGAACCACCAGAACCCACCCCCATACCAGAACCCACCCCCATACCACCAGAACCCATCCCCATACCCATCCCCATATCACCAGAACCCATCCCCATTCCCAGAAACGACGTGCAAATCACAATCAACGTCCAGCCTTGGGGATATGTTTATCTGGATGGCAAAAGAATTGGCAGGGCTCCGCCATCAGTTAAAATATATGCGAACAGCATTGAAGAAGGCCTTCATACGATCGAGATACGCAATGATGTCAGCACTGATTATGTCCGGCGTATAGTGGTAAAGCGAGGCCAGCCCATCACTATCACTCATGTTTTCAAATAGAGATCAAAATGTTCTATCACTTGAGGAACTCAGCAAAGAATGCCAAAGTGCTCAAACTGAGTAGTGCTATAGCATTATTGAATGACATGAGAATTAATTCGTTCCAAAACTTCGGCAAGGCTCGGGTTATGGTTCCGAAAAAACACTTGCTTGAGGATGAACCGCTGTTCTCTGTAGATTTTTACATCAAAAGGGATAAGCGGATCACTTTGCGTGGCAACCCTATTCCAGACAGATAAAGGAATCAATATGTTAAAAATTCAAGCGCTTACGTACAACGATCTGCCCCCCGTCATACCCGTTGGCGGCATTATCCCCAAAGAGGGCGGCAGCTTGGGCCGCGACAAGGGAAATGCATTGATTTTGCCCGATCCGATGAAGGCGGTATCAAGGCTACATTTACATTTTTCCCCGGCGCTCGGAGACCTTTACAAGGTCAAAAACATCAGCAACGGCAATCCGGCTTTTGTCAATGACAAGGAACTACCTTCTGGCAAAGGACATGTACTGAGGGATGGAGACAAAATTTCAATTGGCGGGTATGTACTGCAAGCTAACTACTCCGTAGAAGAAAAAGAGTCTGAACGGGTGCCTGCAACTGCTAACAACAACACAGATGATTCGGAGAAAGACGATTTACCCGAATTAATGAATGAAGCCAAATCCGGCGATGCGGCGGCTAAAAACGTTTCTGGCCCTGACCCATTTGCCTATGAAGGCAAACCTGCCCTAGTTGATCCCATCCACGCACTCAACACACGCGGCCTAGAACTTGGCACGCTCGACGACGCGGGCGACGAGTTGATAAAAACCCTCCAAAGTTCTGACGACGTAGGCAAATTGATCCAAGACCCGCTTGTTTCAGATAAGAAAGAGCTGAAAAAGCTTCGTGACGATGACAGTCTCGATCCAATGGCGTTTTTTGGCGGCGATTCCGGTAGTGATCTGGACAACGTTTTGAAGATGGACGTGAACGTGGAGGAAAACCCACTGGAGAACCTTGCCGCCGTTGCCGACACGCCGTCTCCTAGCGCCCGTTCCCGCAAGAAAAACCCAAAGCCTGCACAGCCATCGACTGCACCCGCCATCATTTCGGATGATTTCGACCGTTTTCTGGATGACATCAATCCGCATCCTGCGGCAGAAAAAATTGAAAATGAACCGCAAAGTGCGCACAAAGCGGAAACAGGGAACGTTCCGGATGGGACGTTACCCCCTTCCGTGTCCGTTGAGTCGACAACCGCAAAACCTTCGAGAAAAAAATCTTCTGCGGGTGGGAAAACCCGTACTGCGTCTTCATCACGGAATGCAAAGGCGTTTTACCAGGCTTTCATCGAAGGGCTGGGCATCAGCGGGTTGCCCGAGCGAGAGGGACTGGATAGCGATTTCATCAGACTGGTCGGACGGCTGTTTCGTGAATGTATACAGGGAACCGTAAATTTGATGACGAGCAGGGCATTCATCAAGAGCGAGGTCAAAGCAAACATCACAATGATTGCGCCTGATCACAACAATCCACTGAAATTCTCGCCAAACTCCAATGTCGCGCTGGTGCACTTGCTTGGGGAACGGATTCAGGGATTCCTGGAGCCTGAAGAGGCGGTCAAACAAGCATTTCTCGACTTGCTTGCTCACCAGATCGGTGTCGTTTCCGGTATGCAGTCGGCCCTCAACCATGTGCTTGACCGTTTCCATCCCGAAATAATTGAAAAAGAAAACTCCGTACAAGGCACGTTCGGCGGTGTCCTATCGTTGTGGGGCAAGGCCAGGCTTTGGGATGCTTACGAGCGTTACTTCCACAAAACACGGGAAAATGTCAACGATCATTTTCAGAGCTTTTTCGGAACCGCGTTTCTTGAAGCATATGAAAAAGTAATATCAAAACAGCCTGACGAAAGGAACGAGTCATGATGCGCCTATCGGTAGCGCAGCGTAGCGAATGCGGTGGTCGGAAGCGAAACGAAGACTGGGTAGGATTTTGTGCTAATGACACACGAGGTTGTTTTGTCCTCGCCGATGGTACGGGAGGCTTTGGCGGCGGCGCGATCGCAGCGAGGGTTGTCGTCAAGGAATTGCTGCGGCACTTTTCCGGAACCCCCGAAGTCAACCAACACTCTATTTCCAAAACGATTCTGACGGCGCGTACCGCTCTTATCAACGCGCGAAAAAGTTATCCCCGGTTGTCTCAGATGGACACCACAATGGCAGTGCTGATGTTGGATACACAGAAAGCACTTGCCTACTGGAGTTCCCTCGGGGACAGCCGTATCTATCTTTTTCGTCATGGCCGTGCGCACACCCTGACCAACGATCACAGCGTCCTGCAATCAATGATCGATGCGGGGTTGATCAGCGGTTCTATACGTGACAACAAAAAGAGAGCTATCCTCTATGCGGCGGTTGGCAGCGGCGACATCCCCAGACGGGCGGTATGCAAAAAACCACTTGCCCTAAGACAGGGCGATACTTTCCTGCTCTGTTCTGACGGATTTTGGGAAAGCATCAACGAAAGCATGATGGAAACCGTGCTCCAGGAAGCCATTTCCCCTCAACATTGGATCAACGACATGGTGATTCAAGTTCCCAATCCGAAAGCGAGCAATCAGGACAATTTCAGCGCACTGGCGATCTGGGTTGGCGACCGGGAGGAAGTGACACGCATCATCATCAGAAAAACGCACGAACATATAGAACTGGCAAATCAATGAACACACGGGCGGCATCTGCCGCCCCAGACTGCTGACGAACCCCCGGTTTTTTCCGGGGGTTTTGTTTTTTTGGGGAGCAGGTCTGCATAGGTTGGGGTGAGCCTGCGAACCCCAACGTTGCCGCCATCCCTTTGCCACTGTACGTTGGGGTTTGCTTCGCGCACCCCAACCTATACAGTATATGCCAAACATGTGCAATCGCCATACCAATTCATGCGCGGAGACTTTGTCAGCAATCTGGGGCGGCATCTGCCGCCCGCTTAAGCCGAAAACGCTTAAGAAATTTTACGCTCAGCGCATACTTGGTCAATTATTGCAAGAAGGAGGGCACGTGCCAGCCTCTCCCCTTGTCGGCAGAATCTGCCACTCGATACGACGATTCACGCTACGCCCTTCCGGCGTGTTATTGTCTGCAAGCGGATGGTCGGGTCCTTTCCCTTCGGACGAAATCATCGATTTTTTGATTCCATTGTCAATCATATAGTGCGCCACCAGATCCGCACGCATGGAAGAGATGAGGTAGTTGCTGATTTGAGGGTTTTTAGGGGTGGAATTGTCGGTATGCCCCAACACGATAATCTTGTATTCATTGTATTCAGCACGATTCTTGCGCAGCACGTTGATGACATGATCGACCACACCATACAACTCCGGGGTCGGCATCATGCTATCGAGCTGAAACGAAATACCAGAAAGAACCTGAGCGGAAATGCCACCATTACCGAGAGGCGTCACCTGCAGGTGCAGGTTCTTCTGTAGTTCAGCGATAGTCTGCTGCTGCCATTGCTCCAAATTCTTCGCCTGTTGAAACCACATATCGCCCAGGTACTGCTGCTCCTCCTCGCCCGTCGTAGCGGTTTTGATCGTGCATGAGGAAAGCAAGGCTCCAGCCAAAACACAGCAGACAAACTGCCACCTGCCGATTGTTTCGTCGGGGAAAAATCCAAAAATGCGACCTGGTGCTTTCATTTTCCGTCCCTTTGCGGCCATTCATTAAGATGGGTTTCGTTGACTATATAGTAGCTATAGGGGGGCAGTGAAGAGCCTCCGAGAAATTTTAGATGCCCTAAGTTCAGAAAATCGCTTCACTGACCTCTATTGTTATCGGTAGAATATCCCGCTAGTCGCTGCAATAATGTGGCAGTGGCGTGCACGGTGTCGAAGCACTCATCACAAGCACAGTACTGGACGAAGATATGCAACGCGTTGCCTGCTCGCCAGTCAGGCAAGGCGTTCAAAATGATCGCTGTAACGGTGAAGAACGACGACGTGAAGGTTAAAATCAGTTAAACGGGATAGAGTGTGTCAAATCCCGCAATTTGCAAATTATCCGGAGTAAAGCATGTCAAATCCGAATCAAGAATCCGAAGTCACCGTAAGAATCACTCTCCCGATGGGAGTTGATTTTGCAGACCTGCAACTAGCACTCGATAAGAATGGCAACGTGTGCTACGACGGAAAAATAATCGAGGAAATCTGTCGAGCAAGCGAGCTGGACATATCGCACTTCAGGGACGGACCGCAGGAAAATATCAGAGATCTGATCGCGTTATGGTACTCGGAGCACCGCAAGCTCGGCGGAAAGCGTGACCCGGTAGCTGAAGACCTCTTTCCAGAGTGATAGCCTGCCTGTAGCGCCAATCGGGGGCAGCCCAATCGGATGCCCCGAACGTTCACGAATAGTTCAGAGGTATCATCTCTTTTCTCGCCTATCCTCGACCCGTTTGCTCTTTCCGGTCGTGCGTTCGATTGAGCCTGGCTCGACCAGTCTGACGACCGGGGTGATGAGCAACGCCTGTCTGAGCCGGTCGATGATATGTTGCCTGAAATGATCCATTTGCTCGAATGAATCAGTGAATGCGTCAGGCCGCAATTCCACCATGACTGTGATACGGTCCAGGCCGGCTTCGTTGTCCAGCACGATCCGGTAATACGGAGCCAGCCCCTGAATGCCGACGAGCACGTCTTCCACCTGATTCGGGAAGATGTTCGTACCCCGCACGATCAGCATATCGTCGGTGCGGGCGCGCACCTTGCTCATTCGGGCATGCGTGCGTCCGCAGGCGCACGGCTCGGTGATGACTTGCGTCAGGTCACGCGTCCGGTAGCGCAGCATGGGAAACGCTTCCTTGTCCAGTAAGGTCAATACCAGTTCGCCCTCCTGGCCTTCCGGCAGCGGCTCATTCGTGACGGGATCTACGACCTCCCACAGATAATGATCTTCAGCGATGTGCTGATGGTCGCGCGAAAACAGACACTCCGCAGACACACCAGGGCCATTGACTTCGGTCAGTCCGTAATTGTCCGTGCAGATGATGTGCATTCGGCTCTCGATTTCGCGTTTCATCCCAAGCGTACAAGGCTCGCCCCCGAAAAGCCCGACCCGCAAGCTGGACGAAACCCAATCGAAACCAAGGCTCTCTCCAACCTCGCACATGTGCAGCGCGTAGGAAGGCGTTGCAATCAGTACCGTGCTCTTGTAGTCCTCGATCATCATCAGATGCCGTTCCGTGTTGCCGGAACCTGCGGGAACCATCATGCA
>WREK01000061.1 GCA_009779355.1 Betaproteobacteria bacterium
AATGGTGACACTTCGCGTCAGAGGGTTACACACGACGGATGGCGGCCTTCGGCCTTATTCGCCCTACGATTCACTTTGGGCTACGTTTGTCGCCAGCTATGATGTTGGGATGCAATCGCCCTGCGCCCCTTCGGGGTTCGTCTTTCCGCCCTGAAGGGCGGGGTTTCAAACCGAAATCAGTTTTACGATGAACACGGTGGACGCGGCATCCAATCCGGCGCAGTGGCCTCAACCGCTATCGAATTCTGCCAGCGTAAAAATCTTCAATCCCTGCTTTTGCAGACGTCCCCGGCCACCGAATACAGGTACCTCGACGATGAAACAGCATTCGAGTATTTCGGCTTTTGCCTTGCGCAATAACGCGCACGCGGCTTCGCAAGTGCTACCGGTGGCAAGCAGGTCGTCGACAAGCACAATGCGATCACCGGGAGAGACGGCATCAGCATGCATTTCGACGCAATTCGTCCCGATCACCGATTCATAGTCATGTCCGATGGTTTCAGCGGGCAGTGAGCCTTTCTTGCGGATAGGCACGAAACCCGCGCCCAGGGCGTAGGCAAGCGGCGAACCGACGATGAAGCCGCGCGATTCAATCGCGGCAACCTTGCTAATTTTCTTGCCGCTATAGTGGTTAACCAGCTTATGCATAGTAATGCGGAAACCCGCAGCATCCTTGAGCAGGGGGGTAATGTCACAGAATACAGCACCCTGTTTGGGGAAGTCGGGGATAGCACGAATTCTTGATTTGATTGGCATGACTAATCGGAGGTACGTTCAGAATCCGAAATCGGATAAATACGAGAAAAAAACACATGATATAACAGAGTTGTGTGACGTGAGTCACAGAAAAACCGGCGTCATTGACCTTTCACCTGGAATACAATCGTAATCGGATTCTTTTAAAAAAAGCTTTGTGCCCAAGGAAATAACGTGCCTGGCGAAAATAGAACCACGGTATATGAAGTCTTGGATCACACGGCGTCGGGAATCCGGCTTCAGGTCGAATTCCAGCGACGGGTCAATGCCTCGTTGCTTGCGAGCCGCTTACCGTTTATCCGGGCGATTACCGTACATAACGAAACCGGTAGAGACTTGCCGGGCATAGAACTTTCGGCTGGACTGGCTGTGGAGAGCGATGCCCCGCACTGGTTTGCCTGCCGGGAAGAAAAGGGCGTGCCTTCCGGTAGCGCGATTCGTATCAATGAGGGCGGGCGTTTTCCGGAATTCGATGCCCTGATCGGGGAGCGGCATGAATCGGCCCTTGCCACGCTGACGGTTACCGCGCATCTGCCCCGGGCAGAGGGGCAAGATGAAGAAAAGCAGGGCGAGGACAACAAGGAAGTCTCGCTTGCCGCAACGGTCGAAATCGGTGCGCCCGGCGAGTTTCTCAAACTCCCCGGCGCTTGGCAGTCCGTTGCTGTTTTCGTGCAACCCCAGAGTAGGGCGGTGACGGAAATTCTCCGCGTAGCCTCGGAACTCATGCTTCAGAAAACGGGACGGGGAGAACTGGATGGATACAAGACCAGCATTGCGCGCGCAAAACTCATTGCAGAAGCGATTTACCTGGCGATGCGCGAAGAACAAATCGTTTGCGCCGGTTCCCCGGCTTCGTTTGAAGCGGTCGGGCAAAAGCTGAGAACCGCCGAACAGGTGATCGGGCAGCGGTTCGGTGACTGCATCGAATTGTCTGTAACCTATGCTGCGTGCTGCGAAGCGGCAGGGATTAACCCTATTGTCATTTTTACGGCATCCCGCGCCTTTCCTGCCTTCATTGCCGTCTCCGAACTGGAATACTCGTTGGCACTCGGCAGTGGCGAAGGTTTCAGCTTTCTGGAAGAGGCGGTCATCGACAATGGTTCCATTATTGCCAATCTCGTGGCAACGAAAGCCATTCTCCCGGTAGAACTCAGCGGCATCGGGCTTGGCAAGCGTTCCTTGAGTTTTCGGGGGGCCACTAAAAAGGCCATTGACTATGTCAACAGTCTTTCCAACGAACTGAAAGCTGCCGTAGTTATTTCACAATGCCGCCGGGCAGGCATTCTTCCAGGATCTTTGCCTGAAGATGAACTTCCCATATTGGGAGAAGAAACCGTAGTGGGGAGTGACCTTCCGCCAGAACTTCCGCCCGAACTTCCGCCGGGTGGAAAATTGCCGCAGGTGCAGGCAAAAGCGGACGAACCCGCTCCAGAGAAAGACAGCGCATTGAATGCCACCGCCGCAACGGAAACTCCCGCATCAGACTCTGCTATCGAGGAGTCAGCAAGCGAGGAGGCTGCCGCTGACGTTTCTGCGGGACGCAAGGATGACACGCCTGCCCGTATCAGGCAGTGGCAACAGTTGCTGTTCGATTTCAGCCTGCGCAACCCGTTGCTTGATTTGTCACGCACCCGACAGGCGCTTGAATTAACCATCAATGGCCGTGCCTTGGGCGGGATTGCCGAAGCCCTGTACAACGGCAAAAACTTTGCCGCCGCATTCGATGGGCTGGAACCTGCCCGGACGGCAGTGCGCTTACGTGCCCTGATGCGTGAATCCGAAGTGCTGGAGCAGGAGACGGGGAGCCATCACCTGTACCTGATACTTGGCGTACTGGTGCATCCCGGCATTCGGGGCAAAGAAGTGAAGTCGCCCCTGTTTTTGCTTCCTGTGACAGTGAATGTGGGTAACACAGGAACTTCTGGAGAAAGCGCTTTTAATATTTTCCTTGTCGGTGATGAGGCGGCGCAACCCAATCCGTGCCTGCTCGAATGGCTACGCGTCACGCACAACCTGACACTCGACGAGTTGGGCAGCAATTTCGGCCTTGATAGCGCAAGTGTTATGCTCTATGCGGCGTTCGAAAAAATACGCGCCAGCCTGACTGCGGCACAGCTTCCTTGGCGTATTGAAGAAAACGCGAGCCTGGCGATCCTGAAGTGCTCCGCGTTCCAGATGTGGAAGGATCTGGACAGAAACTGGCCGATCCTTATGGAAAACTCCGTAGTTCGCCATCTCGTCGAACATTCGGAGGATGCCTTCGAGCAGGCGGCATTGAATGATGTGCCCTTTGAAGAAAAAAACCAGGTTTTCCCGCTTGCTGCAGACGGTTCCCAGATGGTTGCCATTGCTGCGGCGATGGACGGGAAATCCTTCGTTCTGGAAGGCGCCCCAGGTTCGGGCAAGTCGCAGACCATTGCAAACCTGATCGCACATGGGCTGGAAATGGGCAAGCGCGTGCTGTTCGTTTCCGGCAAAGAAGCCGCGCTCGAAGCCGTGAGCCAGCGCCTGGAAACCATTGGTTTGAAAGATTTCACGCTGGAAGCGTATGGTTCCAGGATGAGCATGCACGACATCCGGCAACAGCTGAGGCGCTCCATGCGTGCGGCGGCGGATGCCAACGAAAGGGTCTGGAAAGCGGCTTACGACAAGTACGCCGGCTCGGTCATGACCCTGCGCGATTACTCCGCGCGTTTGCACATGCCCAACGCCGCCGGCTTTTCCCTGTGGTCGGCATACGAGGAACTGGCACGCCTGGGCGAAGGGCCAGGATGGGAACTGGATCCGAGACACATCGGAAAAGTCGATATTCAGGCCATGTTGGGCGCGCTTGACCGGGCGGTTCAGATCAGCCGGAAAATCGGCGAACCGGAGCACGACCATTGGTTGCTCCTTGGTTTGGACAGCGTGGACAACCTGACCTTCACGACCTTGACCCGAGCCCTCGAAGACTTGGCCCTGGCGCGCAGGCGGGTACAGGAACTGGGCCGTGGCTGGTCGGATGCATTCAGGGAATTGAAACCCGGCAAAATGTTGGCGGCCCTCAACGAATGTGTTGCTGCGAACCAACTTGGGCTTTTGCCGAGCAAGGCCTATTTCCGTGATATCGACCGTCCTGCGTGGCGGAACGCCACTGCCGCGTTACGAGAAAAATTGGAATTCTTCCTCAGTTCCAATCGCGAAGCGCTTTCGAGGCTTGCGCCGGGACTCATCGACTCATCGATTCTCAACGACTGGACGATCCGCGCGACCAGCCTGGATAAAGTCAAGTTACTTGCCGAATTTCGGCGTAAACCCATCCGTGCCGCCATCGAGCCGCTCGTCAGGAACGACGTCGACTTGAGAGGCCACAACCTGCTGGATATCTTGCAGATCGCGCAAAATGTCCGCTCCCAGATTGCTGAGTTGAAAACCCATGCAGTAGCCATCATTGGCTTGATCCTGCCTGCCAACTGGGCCGCACATCGTCCCAGGGCACTGGAAGAACTGGATACTGCCATCAATCTGTCCCAGGAAGCCGTCTGGCTGGAGCGGGTTGCCCCGGTGACTTGGTTAAAGGCGCTGGAACCTAAGGATGCACAGGAAATCGGGACGCTGAAGGTAATTGAGGCGGCCTGGTCGCGCTGGCTTTCCATCATCGGCGCAACGGAACACAGCGTCGATCAGTGGCTGGCGGGCCGAACCTGGTTGGAAGCATGGGACGAAGCCATGCTCCGCTGGGAAAACGATCTGGCTGGCACGGGGCTTTTGCAGTTGCAGCGTCACGCCTCGTTACGCAAGGAACTTCGCGCCATCGAACGGGCAGGCGGTATCGATTTCGCGAACAAACTGGCACACAGGACGTTCCCCTTGGACGAAGCTGAAAGCGTTATGCTGCGCGGCTTGGCCCTGGGCTCACTGCATGAACGCCTGGCAGCCTGCGACATGGAAAACTTCGACGATGCTGCACAGAACAAAGAGGTTTCCGCTTTCCTGGAAAGCGCGCGCGAAGCGCGCAAATTCGCCATACAGGCCGGTCCCGCCCGGCTACTCGCGCGGCGGCCTTTCCGCGCGAACAACATCCTTGGCGAAGTCACCGCCCTCGTGCGGCAGGTCGAGTGCAGACGCACAGGGATGGGGCTGAGGGAAATTTCCGCCCGTTATCCTGAAGCTTTGCTGACTTTTGCCCCGGCCTTCTTGATGAGTCCCGGTTCGGTGGCACACATCCTTGATGCCGGGGCGCTGAAGTTCGACATGGTGATTTTCGACGAATCTTCCCGGATACGGACGGTCGAGGCGATTGGCGCGATGGGGCGGGGCAAAGCCGTCGTGATTGTCGGTGACCCGAAACAACTACCTCCTGTTGCCACAATGGGCGTTACATCCTCTTCTTCGCGCCCTGGGCGGGCCAAAGTGGAACAGGAAAGCATCTTGAGCGCGGCACTGGATGCAGGGCTGCTGCGGCTGCAATTGAAGTGGCATTACCGGAGTGAAAACGAGGAACTCATTGCATTCTCGAATACCCGGTATTACGGCGGCGAACTTGCCGTCTTGCCGTCTGCGCGGCGCAATACCCACACAGGGATCACTTGGCGGCGGCTCAATGGTAAATGTCTGCGCGGCGTGGATGAGACCAACCCTGTCGAGGCGCGTGCGCTGGTCGAGGAACTGACCGCCCGGCTTCGTGATCCGGCCAAGAGGGACGCGTCATTGGGCGTGCTGTGCCTTAACGCTGCACAGCGCGACTTGATCCTGGATATGCTGGAAGAATCAGAAGAGCCTTTGATCCATGATGCCTTTGCAGCGCCTGCCGAGCGAAGGCTTTTCGTGAAAAGCTTTGATCATGCGCAAGGCGAAGAACGTGATGTCATTCTGATTTCGTTCGTACTTTCGCCTGATCCGACCTCGGGGTTATTGCCTTCAGACTGTGGCCCGTTGAGTTCCGAGGAAGGCGAGCGGTGCCTGAATGTCGCAATTACGCGCGCCCGCAAACAGGTGAGGCTATTGACCTCATTTGGCCCGGAACACATCGATCCCTCGGATGCGATTTCCGCTGGGGTAAGGGATTTGAGGGACTATCTGGTGTTTGTAGCCAGCCCCGGCGAGATGATGTTGGAAGCGCCCCTTCCGGAGCAGGATCGTAGCGTCCTGGCGCTGGAAATTGCCAAAGCCCTGGAGGCGCGCGGCTACGTTGTGCAAACGAGCGTGGGCCATTCGGCCTTCCGGGTCGACCTTGCCGTGAAAAAAACCAGCGAAAAAGACTGGCGGCTGGCCGTTATGTTTGACGGCCCGGAGTGGAAATCCCGGCTGACGGTGATGGATCGGGACGGTGTGCCGTCCTTGCTGCGGGACATCATGCACTGGCCCGTTGTCGCGCGTGTCTGGCTACCGGCCTGGTTGCGAAATCGGCAGGAACAACTCGCACGGCTCATCGACCTGATCGAGTTCCCGGCGAATACAAAATTTCTTTCCTGATGAGTAGTCAATCGGGGCATGTCCCCGATTGACTCCCTGGGCTTATCTCAAGGATTCAGTGGCTTCTCGCGCTGGACGATTTCAGAAGAAGAATTGGCGCGAAGAAGATCGACCATGTCGCCGAGGATGTTTGCGCTCTCCGTGAGAAGGACGTCGCGCGCGGTTTTACGCGCCTTTTCGGCGGCAAGCTCATTAGAGAGGCTGCGTTCACTAGCGAGCAGTCCGTCGTCGCCTACTTCATCTTCGTTCATGTCTTCGCTGCCGCTGCCGGACGGTTCAATGCTCTTCTTGCCGCGCATTTTGGCGCGGATCTCCATGCGGTCGCGTTCGGCACGCCGTGAGCTTTCCTTGAGCGAAATAATCTTTTGCTCGCGCAAGGTTTTCAGTTCGGTGACTTTTTCTTGGAACTGAAGAAAGTCCTTGTCCTGTGCGACCCGTTGTTTGTGGAGCAGGGCGAGCGTAGGCACCATGGAGGCGATGTTGCCTGCGCTACGGAACTCAACGGGGTTGATGCGCGTCCAGGGCAGGGCGTTGTCGTAGGACGATTCACCAAAGCTCTTTGGATCGATGAACGAGGGCAGGGCGATGTCAGGGGTGACGCCGCGTAATTGGGTTGTCCCGCCCGAGATGCGGAAAAACTGGGCGATGGTCATCTTGAGTTCACCGTAACGGCGCTGTGGGGCGCGTTCCAGTTCGTCAAGGTCGATCAGGGTTTGCACCGTGCCTTTGCCGAAGCTATCTGCGCCGATCACAATGCCGCGCCCGTAGTCCTGTATGGCAGCGGCGAAGATTTCGGAAGCAGAGGCGGAGGCGCGGTTGATGAGCACACCGAGCGGCCCTTCCCAGGTTGTGCCAGACGTGTTGATGCGCTCAACGCGGGTTTGGCCGCGCGAGTTTTGCTGGATAACGACTGGGCCGCTATTGATAAAAAGCCCGGTGAGCGAGATGGCTTCGTCCAGCGAACCTCCTGCGTTGTCGCGCAGGTCAATGAGCAGGGCGTCGATCTTGTCGCGCTTGAATTCTCCAATGATCCGGGTGACATCGCGGGTAGCGCTACGGAACTGTGCGGGGGATTTGCGGCGTGCGTCGGTATCCTGATAGAAACTGGGCAATTTGATGATACCGATTTTCCGGAGTTGCCCATTGTCACGAATTTCGCGTATCGAACCTGAAGCAGCCTGGTTTTCAAGGCGGACGGTGTCGCGCACGAGCGAGACGCGGCGGTGCGCGCCATCGGGCATGGCTTCTGCGGGTAGGATGTCGAGCACGACGATGGAATTGTGTTTGCCCCGGATGAGCGGGACGACTTCATCTGTCCGCCAGCCGGTGACATCGATCATGGGGGCATTTTCACCCTGCGCGATACTGACGATACGGTCGCCGACGTTAACCTTGCCCGAACGTTGCGCGGGGCCTCCGGGGATGAGTTCGCGCACGATCACGTAATCGTCGCGTTCCTGGAGCACTGCGCCGATGCCGACCAGCGACAGTTTCATTGAAATAGCAAAGTCTTCCGCCGCGCGTGGCCCGAGGTAATTGGTATGCGGTTCCAGTGCGCCAGCCCAGGCGTTCATGAAAACCTGGAATACGTCGTCGTTGCTGAGTTTGACGGAACGATCCAGTGCATGCCCGTAGCGTTTGAGAAGCGTGCGTTGAATGGCGTTGTTGTCATTTCCGGCTAGACGCAAGCGCAGCCAGTCGTTTTTGATTCGCTTGCGCCATATCTCGCGCAACTCGCTATCGGAAGCAGCCCAGGGCGCTTCGCTACGATCCGGTTCAAAGTTCTCATCCGTGGTGAAATCAAAAGTGCTGGAAAGCAGTTCCTGGATGATGCCTCGCATTTTTTTGACTCGTCCACTATAACGGTCGAATATGAGGAAAGGCGTTTCGAGCCTGCCTTCGAGGATGGCTTTGTCGAGCGTGGTGCGTGCCCAGGAGAAATCGTTGATGTCGGATTGCAGGAAAAACAGCCGGGCGGGATCGAGCGCTTTCAAGTAGCGGTCAAAAATTTGTGACGAAAGTGCGTTATCGAGCGGTGGGGCTTGATAGTGATAACGCGACAGCAGGTGAACGGTGGCGATGGCCGTCTCGGCGTGGGCCTGCGTGGGCCGTGGCGATTCAGCAAAGGCAGGGGCCGCAAGAAACAAGCTCGCGGCAAAAAATGCGGAAAACCAACTCAATCGGTACAGGCAATGGGGCATCATGTGGTATTGGGGCGGGAATAGCCCGTTAAAAAGCGAAACCATAAACTGGGGCGCCTTTGGTGCGCCCCTGCTCATAAAGATTATCCCCTAAATATAACCGAATTCAAGCGATGTGAGCGTGGTGTTATCCACATGCCCCCACTGCACCGCAGGCGGTGCAGAAGTCGCAGCCGTCCTTGCGGATCACTGTGTGGTTGCCGCATTCCTTGCACGGCGCACCATGCATGACCTTGGGCTCGCCTTCGACGCGCGGCGACTCCAGGATGCCCATTTCGGCCACCGGATAGCCGTTTTCGTCAAGCACGCCGAGCATGGCATAGCGGTGAAGGATGAGGCGGGCGATGTAGGCCACGGTGGATGGGAAGGTCTGTTGCTTGCGTGCGCCCGGCACAAAGGCCATGAAGTCGCCGAGAGGTTCGGGATAGTCGAGGAGTTTCCTGAGTTTCATCCCGATCCAGGCCGGATCCATCACGCGCATATCGAGAGCCAGGATGCGGGTGAGACCATCGAGCGCTCTTGGATAGTTGCCGGAGAGCCAAGCCGAATAGGGGCGGGTCACGCCGTCGGGCAAGGTGATTTCCTTGAGGCCGAGCACGAAATCCTCACCCGTGGCCGGGTTGTGGATGTCGACTGTCCAGGAAAGTGTGCCATCGGTTCCTGTCCTGGGTTCTTCCAGGCTGAACAGCGTATCGAGCACTGGGGTCGCTTCCTCGTGGGAGAATGCGCCGAGTTGTTCGCAACGGTAGTACACGACCTGGGCGAAGGCGGATATTACGCCGGGGACGAGTTTTTTCTCACTGTGGGGCGGGAAGGGCAGTTCAAAGGATTTTTCGCCCACGGTACGGGCCAGGGTGTCGAGCTTGAGCTTGAGCCAAGCATGATCGTTGGCGCGCATGTCCATCGACAGCGTCTTGGCAACCGCCCCCAGGCCGCGTGGCTGGTCGGCCCCGTTGACCCAGACCTCGAACGGGAACTCCCGGTCGCGGTTGAACAGGTCGGGCGCATCTTTGACTTCGACCTGCCCGACAAAGAGAGCGAAACCGCCGGAAGGCGCGTCGATCATGTACGTCCAGGCCATGTTGCCACCGGGCAAGGCGGGACGGCCTGGCCAGCGCAGGCTGGCGAGCACTGGGGCAGGCAGGCTCTTGATGGAAAGCCGACGATTGGCGTCCGGAATGTCTACGTCCTGTGGTTTTTTCTGGCTGCCGGCGGATGCGACGGACAGCACTGGGGCAAGCACGCTGTTGGGGCGGTAGGTGGCCAGCCCTTTGAGGCCGGATTTCCACGCCGAGAGATAAAGGTCTTCAAAATCTGAATACGGGTAGTCTTCCGGGACGTTTACCGTCTTGGAAATGGAGGTGTCGACATAGGGCGCGACGGCGGCCACCATGTCCTTGTGGGCGGCGGCGGAAATTTCCAACGCGGTGACGAACCACGGCGGCAGGTTATTGATGTCGCCGCCCAGGTGACGGTAGAGCCGCCAGGCGTAGTCCTCCACGCTGTGTTCCCTGAAATCCCCGTCAACCGTGCGCTTCCTGCGCGTGTAGGTATAAGAGAACGGTGGTTCGATGCCGTTGGAGGCATTGTCCGCAAATGCGAGGCTGATCGTGCCGGTCGGCGCGATGGACAGAAGGTGCGAATTGCGGATGCCGTGCTTGCGGATACGCTCTTTCAGCGCGCTGGGCAGGCGCGACGCAAAATTGTTGCCGGTGAGGTACATGTCCGCGTTGAAAAGCGGGAACGCCCCGCGTTCGCAGGCCAATTCCACCGAAGCGGCATAGGCACGGTCACGCAGGTATTCTGCGATGTTACGCGCTTCCTCGCGCGCCTCTTCCGTATCGTAGCGTTTGCGCAACATGATGAGCGCATCGCCAAGGCCGGTAAAGCCCAGGCCGATCCGGCGCTTGGAGCGGGCCTCTTCCTGCTGTTGTTCCAGCGGCCAGTGCGTGGTGTCGAGCACATTGTCGAGCATACGGACAGCGACATCGATGATTTTGCCGAACCCGTTGAAATCGAAAGCGGCTTTTTCGGAAAACGGTTCCTGGACGAACAGTGTCAGGTTGATCGAACCCAGGCAGCAACAGCCATACGGCGGCAATGGCTGTTCGGCGCAAGGGTTGGTGGCCTCAATGGCTTCGCAATAATAGAGGTTGTTATCCTGGTTCATACGATCCAGGAAAAGAATGCCCGGCTCGGCATGGTCATACGTCGAGTGCATGATCTGCGCCCACAAGTCGCGGGCTTCGACCTTGCGATAGACCCACGTCCCGTCATTAAGCGGGTATGCCCCCGCAGCCTTGATGTCCTCGCCCGGCTCGGACTTGTGGACGAGTTCGACCATCTCGCCCGCTTCCACCGCGCGTATGAAGGTATCGGTGACGCCGACGGAAATATTGAAATTCGCCAGATCTCCCTTGTCCTTGGCGTGGATGAAGTCCTCAATGTCGGGATGGTCGCAACGCAGCACCCCCATCTGCGCGCCACGCCGCGCGCCTGCCGATTCCACCGTTTCACATGAACGGTCGAACACCCGCATGTACGACACCGGCCCCGATGCGCTGGAAGCGGTTCCGAGCACCATCGCGCCCTTGGGGCGGATCGAGGAAAAATCATAGCCTACGCCGCCGCCGCGCCGCATGGTTTCCGCTGCCTGGGCGAGCGCGGTATAGATACCGGGTCGCCCATCGACGGATTTGGTGACGGAATCGCCTACCGGTTGCACGAAACAGTTGATGAGCGTGGCCGCGAGTGCCGTACCCGCCGCGCTGTTGATTCGCCCTGCGGGCACGAAACCCCGCTCTTGCACTTCCAGAAAACGCGCTTCCCAGACGGCACGTTTATCCTCGGCTTCGACCGCAGCCAGCGCCTTCGCTACGCGCTGGCGCACCTCGTGCAAGGTTTTTTCATTCCCCTTTGCATACTTCTCGATCAGGACTTCAACGGAAATTTCCTGCGCGGTCAGGCTATCGGCTGTGGGTTTGAGAGTGGTCTGGGATGTTGCGCTCATGGCGGCCTCGATTTCCCTGAAACAGTGTGTGCAGGGCAGAAAGCATACCTCCATGCGGCAAAATTTGCAAAAACATAATTTTTAATATAAACAAATGGATACGATTTTTCATTGTATGTCAAGGAAAATATTTGTACTAGATGTAGTACCTCGAAATGGTCTGTGTTTCCTTCTCCCGCTTGCGGGAGAAGGTATTAAGGGCAGCATCGGGGCCGTAGGTCGGACAAGCCGCGAAGCGACGCCCTCCGACGGTCGTACCGCCCGATGCGCAGCATCGCAATATGAAATGAGGCATGGTGGCGCTTCGTGCCAGAGGGTTACGACCGGCGGATGGCGGCTTTCGGCCTTAGCTGCCCTACGATTCTGCCGCCATCCCCATGCCCCTGCACGTTGGGGTTTGCTTCGCGCACCCCAACCTATAATTCCTATCCGCAAGCGGGAGAGGGTGCCCCAAAGGGCGCAAACCGCAGCCCGCTTTAGCAGGATGCTCAAAAAGTCTGAAGCACTGGAGAAACCCATGTCTACAAGGCTCAAAATGACCGAAAACTACCCTGTAAAGCTGCTTTTCGGACTGATTTTGACCCGTTTTGTGGACTCTG